>WRJV01000132.1 GCA_009778415.1 Clostridiales bacterium
GAGCGCGGGGCATGGATCGGCATCATTTCCTGGGGCGGGCGCGAAGACCTGGCGCTTGCCAGACAATTTCCCTGGCTGCGTGTATATGCCAATGTGTATAAACTGCCGCAGCCTCGTTATGAGCGCCTTATGCCCCTGCTGCACGCGCTACCGCTCATCAATGCCGACGTCATCAAATGTAACCAAACCAACGGCGGGGATGTGGCCTTGCGTTGCGCGCATTTCTGGCGCAGCAAACCCTTTGTCGCTCGTTGCGGCTATGTGTGGAGCGAGTTCATGGGCAAGGAACATCCTGACTTGCTTGCACAAACCCTAAATCTGGAGCGAGAAGTTTTTTCCCGATGCCACAAGGCGATTGTCACCACCGGAGAGGCGGCGCGGTATCTTGCCCATACACATAAACTGACGCCTGACAAATTCACTTGTATTGCCAATTATGTTTCGGATCCCTTTTATGCCGCCCCGTTACCAGATTATCGTCCCGTTTCCCCCGCTATCATTACCCAGGTAGGACGGCTCGCGCCGCAAAAGAATCTTTTCGCCTTGCTGGAAGCCTGCGCCGGGCTGAATGTGACTGTGCGCATCATCGGCGATGGCGAAGAGCGAGACGCCCTTCAGGCTAAGGCGCGGCGGTTAGGGGTGGGGGTTGAATTCAAGGGCAATGTTCCGCATGAACAGTTGCCGCAACTCCTGGCCAAGAGCACGGTCTGCACCCTTGTTTCCCATTTTGAAGGGCATCCCAAGGCCCTCATCGAGTATATGGCTCGCGGCTGTCCCGTGTTGGCAACGAATGTGCCCGGCATCAACACCGTTGTGACAGATGGCGTTTCCGGACTCTTGTGCGCAACAGACGCCGCTTCCATCCGGAGGGGACTGAAAAAACTGCTGGGGAATCCCGCGCTGCGCGAACGGCTGGGTCGGCAGGGTCGGGAAGAGGCGAAGAAATATTCCCTTGACGCTATTCTGCAAGAAGAATGGAAAATACATACATCTTTTCCTCGTCTAGCTCCGCCACAAAAATGGGCGATGGCGCTACGAGTGATGGCAGGATACGGCAAGCGCAAATGCCGCCATTATATTGTCAGGTATGTAGCAAGATTTCTTGCAAAATGTGTGGGGAAAAGTCCTGAACAAGCTTGCATTGCTCTTGATACAATAGAAAAATACCTGCTGCCGCGCTTGCCAGAAGACCATGCCGATCAGCGTGTGATGGAGCATGTCGGCAAACGTTTTGCCGGGCGAAGCCCGGAGACGACGCGCGCGCTTCTTGGCGCGGTGGATGACAAACTTTTCCTATCCTTGCCTGACGACCAAGCAATTGCGGCCATTGAAGAGCGATTCAGCAAGCAAATCGCAGCCAGAACTCCCCAGGATGCCCTGCGTATGCTTTTTGCCCTCGACGCTAGGCTCTATCAGAAGCAGGGTCAGTTGGCCGTCGCCTATGACGGCGGCGTACATACCAAACATCGCCATACCAAATACCATGATTTTTTCGTCAACCGTCTGCGAAAAAATGACAGGGTGCTGGATGTGGGCTGCGGCATAGGTTTTCTCGCCTTTGACATGGCGGAGACCGGGGCGCTGGTGACCGGCATCGACATTTCGGAAGCCAATATCCAGACGGCGCGGGAACGCTTCCCTCATCCCAACGTTACGCATATTTGCGGCAATGCCTTGGCAGACCTGCCCGAAGGCGCCTATGAAACCATTGTCCTTTCCAATGTGTTGGAACATCTGCCAAAACGCCCGGAGTTTTTACGCTCTCTCCAGGAACGCCTGAACCCAAAACGCTATCTTATTAGGGTGCCGCTCTTTGAACGGGAATGGCGCGTGCCCTTAAAGAAAGAACTGGGGGTGGAATGGCGCCTGGATCCAACCCACGAAACTGAATATACCCTCGAATCTTTTGCGGAAGAATTGGAGGGGGCCCATTTACGATCTGTTCACCAAGAAGTGAGATGGAGCGAGATATGGTGCGAGGCACACCCCAAATAACCGTCCTCATGTCCGTATACAACGGAGAATCCTATCTTGCGGAAGCCGTCGATAGCATTCTTGGCCAAACATTCTCCGACTTCATTTTCCTGATTCTGGACGACGCCTCCACGGACGCGACACCGGAAATGCTAAAGCGCTACGCCGCCCGGGACAACCGCATTACAATCATAACCAATGAGCGCAACCTTGGCCTTGCCGCCAGCCTGAACAGAGGCATCTCCCATATTGATACGCCCTATATCGCCCGTATGGATGCGGATGATATAAGCCTGCCGGAGCGGCTGGAAAAACAGTTGGCCTTTATTGAAAGTCAGCCTGAAACAGTGGCGTTGGGCAGTTGGGTGGAGGCCATTGACGCAGCGGGCGCTCCTGTTGAATCCCAATGGTTCATGGATATACGGCGGTATCTGGATCATGCGGATATATGTAAGGCGTTACTTTTGGGCCAATCCGTCCTGGTGCATCCTTCGGCCATGCTGCGCACGGTCCCCTTAAAAAACATAGGTGGCTATCGCGCCTGCTTTCGTTATGCCCAGGATTATGATCTTTGGTTGCGCCTTTTGCCTATAGGCAAACTGGCTGTGCTACCAGAAACATATTTGCGGTACCGAATTCATGCCGAGACAGCTTCCGTGGCAAAACTGAATAAGCAACGCATCGCCAATGTATCCGCTTTGAGCGCGGCTTTGATTCGTGAGCGAGGCGCAACAGACCCCTTGCAAGATTGCAGTAGTGAAGCCCTGGATGAAAACCGTATGATGCAGCTCATGGATGCCGCCGGGGCGGCAGCGTGGCTGCGCTGGCTAGAATATAGCTCGTATGGGGAAACGGGACTTACAAGCAAGGAGTTACGGGCCATACGCGACAGAATCATAGGCATTGATTGGTACGCTAATTCCGAAGAGGGCCAAACTCGGCATATCAGAGCAAGTGATGTATGGTTATCATCTTTGTATGGGAAAATAATCGATTTACATAATCATGTAGAATATCTACAAAATCATGCTGGAAGCTTGCAGCAATACAGTGAAACGCTTAATGGTGCTATTTCCGGTTATAGAGATTCAAAAAGTTGGAAATCAACCGCTCCCTTACGTAAACTTGCAACCAGTTTTCGCGCTTTACGAAAAAAGATATTCGAATGCCGCGCCAAAGAGAAGAGATAAGATGAGTACGACTGACGCTGACTCGGAACAAAAAAACCACCCTTCCGAATTTATCCACGCCCTACCCGCCTGTGACATCCTCATGCAGCTTAACAACATGCTTGAGGGTGGCATGGAAAATGTGGTCATTGATCTGGCTCACTCTCTGGAGGGATTGGGCTATAACGTTGCCATTCTCGTTCTAGGAGACACAGGAGAAGGGGCGCGCAAAGCGTTGCGCGGCGGGTTGCGCGTATGCGCGTTCCTCTACGATGAACAAGCGCTACAACGGGAATTGGAGCGGGTTCGACCAGTAATGGTTTTTGCCCATTATTCTTTTCAAGGCGCTCACCTGTATGAACGCCTGGGTATTCCTTTCATTCAGGTGCTGCACAGTGTCTACATCTGGTTCGACGATGCGGGAAAGGCAATGTTTGCTAGAGCCACGGCGCATACGACTCTTTTTGTGGCTATTTCTGAGACGGTAAAAGAATACAGCGTCGAGCAACTTGGCGTGCCGGAGGAAAAATGCCAGACCATTCCCAATGGCGTTGATTTGTCGAAATTCACGCCGAACGCAGCACAAGAAGCGCGGGAACTGCGCGGGCGGCTGGGCTATTCTGAAGAGGATTTTATTTTTATCGCGGTCGCCTCCCTCGACCGCATCAAAAGAATTCTGGCTTTGATCAAAAGCTTTCGATGCATCCGAGACCTGGCTCCCCACGCCCGGCTTGTTCTGCTCGGCTACTCGTATGACAAGGGCTACCAGGATGAAATTCTGGCCTATATTGACCAAAGCGGCCTGCAAGATCACGTTAGCTATGCTGGGTACAGTACGACGCCGGAATTGTATTACCTGATGGCCGACGCTTTCGTGCACGCATCCGCTGTTGAGGGTGGCCAGCTTGTGCTGCTGGAGGCATTGGCCGCCAATTTGGCCGTTGTCACAACTGATGTTGGCTTTGCCCGTCACTTCGCTTCATATCCCGGCGTCCGGGTAATTGACAGAGATTTCTCTTACACCCACACACCGTTTACCGCTGAGGCGCTCCGTCCGTCTTCCGGGCTTGTCGCCGACCTGGCATGGGCCATGCTGCAAACTTACCGTAACGGCACGAAGCCGAACCTGCCGCAACAGGTCATTACTGCCTTTGACGCCAAACAGACCTATGCGCGTTATGAACAGCTTATAGCGGGCATCATGAAGCGCCCACCCAAAACAGAACCGACCGTGGGCTGGGTGGATCTGTTGCCGGAAGCACCTGCCAGCTCCGGCGCCCCACTGCCATCGGACGGAAAAGACACTATTGCGGATGTTGTGCGCGCTATTGCCGATTATGAAGCGACCGTGTCCGAACGTGACGCTCAACTTGCCGAACGCAATGCACAGCTTGCCGAGCGCAATGCACAGCTTGCCGAGCGCGATGCCCAACTTGCCGAACATAATGTGCAACTTGCCGAACGCAATGCACAGCTTGCCGAGCGCGA
>WRJV01000133.1 GCA_009778415.1 Clostridiales bacterium
CCATGATTGCCACGAACCGATGGGTGCGAGGGGCCGCCCTCCCGCCTGCCATGTTTGCAAAGGAGCCTGCGACGATGTTTTGTTTGCCGCAGGTTTTTATTTTTAACAAAGGAGGTAGAAGATGAACAAACAATTGATGGTAAAGCCCGAGAAATGCGTGTCCTGCCACACCTGCGAGCTCATGTGCTCATTCGGACACACAAACGAGTTTAACCCGCGCCTTTCTGCCGTAACCGTGATAGGATACGAAGAGGCGCTGGTTTCAGTTCCTGTAATGTGCATGCAGTGCGAAGAGGCCTGCTGCCTTAAGGCCTGCCCTGTCGGGGCCATCCATAGGGACGAAAACGGCGCAGCCGTTATGAACCCCGAAAAATGCATCGTATGCAAAATGTGCATGAGCGCATGCCCTCTCGGAAACATCAGCTTTTCGCCCGTAACCAAGCAAATGTTCAAATGCGATTTGTGCGGGGGCGACCCCAAATGCGCAAAATTCTGCCCGAGCGACGCAATCACGTTTGTGGACCCGCTTGAGCAGCAAGACAGGAAAAAAGCCGTGGCGGATAAATTCAAAGACGTATTTGGAGAGGAGGCGTAATGATGAACGGTTGGAAAGGAAAAATCCTGCGTGTTGACCTTGAGGCAGGTACAATTAAAAAAGAAGCTTTGCATATGAAGGACGCCCATGATTACGTAGGCGGGCGAGGCCTTGGGAGCAAATACCTCGTGGACGAAGTTGACCCTGCCGTTGACCCTCTTTCGCCTGAAAACAAGCTTATCTTCATGGCAGGCCCACTGACCGGGACTGCGGCGGCTTCCGGGGGAAGGTACGAAGTCATAGCCAAAGCGCCGCTGACAGGGACCATCGGCGCAGCCAACTCGGGCGGCTATTTTGGTCCTGAGCTCAAATACGCCGGCTATGACGGGATCATATTTGAAAAAGCGAGCAAAAAGCCTGTTTACCTTTACATTAACGACGGTGCCGTCGAGTTGCGGGATGCCGCAGGCCTTTGGGGCAAAACCGTATTCGAAGTGACGGACACGCTGCAAGACGAGTGCGGCGAATCCTTCAAGGTCGCATGCATCGGGCCCCCCGCCGAAAACGGGTGCCTGTTTTCCGGCGTGATGAACGACAAGCACAGGGCCGCCGGGCGCGGCGGCATGGGCACCGTAATGGCGTCAAAGAATTTGAAAGCCGTAGCGGTGAGGGGCACGGGATCCGTAACGGTTGCCCGCCCGGAAAAATTCATGGACGCGATCGTTGACGCCCGCGCGAAGCTCAAGGCCCACCCAGTAGGGGGAACCGGCCTTGGCGCACTTGGGACGGAGGTCCTCGTAAATATAGTGAACGAAAGCGGCGGGCTGCCCACTAGGAACTATCGCGACGGCGCTTATTTTGATGAAGCCGACGCCACGGGCGGCGAAACCCTTGCTGCCACATACCTAGTCAGAAACAAAGGCTGCTTCGGATGCTCGATTTGCTGCGGCCGCGTGACGAAAATACCCGACGGTCCGTATGCAAGCGTAGGCGAAGGCCCTGAATACGAAGCCGGATGGGCCTACGGCGCCGACTGCGGCGTATCCGACCTTGCTGCCATATGCAAAGCCAATTTCCTCTGCAACGAATACGGCATCGACCCGATAACCCTCGGCGCTACAATCGCATGCGCCATGGAGCTTTCCGAAATGGGCGTCATCCCCGAGTCCGACATAGGCTTCCCTCTGCGTTTCGGCGACGCGAAAGCGATAGTCGATTTGACTGAAATGACGTGCAAAGACGAAGGCTTCGGGAAGACGCTGAAGCTCGGCTCTTACCGACTTGCTGAAAAATACGGCCATCCGGAGCTTTCGATGAGCGTCAAGAAACAGGAGATGCCGGCATACGACGGGCGCGCCCTTCAGGGGATGGGCCTTGAGTACGCTACGTCAAACCGTGGCGGCTGCCACGTGCGCGGCTACCTGACATCACCAGAAATACTGGGGGTGCCCGTCAAGGTGGACCCACTGGTAACAGAAGGCAAGCCCGCACTGCTCAAGCTATTCCAAGACCTTACGGCACTGATCGACTCCCTTGGGGTCTGCCTGTTCACCACTTTTGGCCTCGGGCTGCCTGAGCTTGCGGCTCAGTACCGGGAAGCCGTCGGCACTGATGAAACCGATGAGGAAATCCTATTCAAAGGCGAGCGCATATGGAATCTTGAAAAACAGTTCAACATCGCAGCAGGGGTCGAGAAGGACACCCTACCGCCCAGGCTCCTCACCGAAAAGCTCCCGAAAGGCGCAGCAGCAGGAAAGGTCAACCAGCTCGGAGACATGCTCGGCGAATACTATGATGTGCGGGGCTGGGACAAGGACGGCATCCCCACAGCCGATAAAATTGAGGCTCTCGGGATTTAGGGTAAAAACATGTTAATGAAATTTTTCGCAACATACAGGGAATTGACAGGCTGCAAAGAGCTTGTCATTCCCGCCCCGCCCACTGCCCAAGCGCTTTTTGACGAGCTTATACGGCGCTACGGACCTGCTATGCAAAAAAAACTGTTCAAGTCGGACGGGGAACTCAGCGAAGACGCGATACTGCTTGTGAACGGCAGGCACATATCGCACATCGCAGGGCTTGACACCCCGCTCTCGGAAGGCGACACCGTTTCGCTGTTCCCGATGGTGGCAGGGGGGTAAGAACCGGAGGTGTTATTTGTCAGAAAACATACAAATTGAAGAAATCCAAGGGATATTGGGCAAATATCCGAAAGAGCCCCGTTTCGCTTTAGCCGCTTTGCAGGACATGCAACATGCGTACAACTACATCCCCCGCGAAGGGCTTGAGGCCCTAGGCATGCATATCGGGCGAACCGAAACCCAGCTATATGCGATGGCTACGTTTTACAAGGCTTTCAGCCTGACCCCCAGAGGGAAGCACATAATTAAGGTGTGCGACGGGACTGCCTGCCACATCAGGGGTTCAGCCAACCTCATAGACGGCATCGCAAGAACCATCGGAATAGGGCCGGGCGAAACGACGGCAGACGGCGAGTTCAGCCTTGAGCTTGTCAACTGCCTCGGTGCTTGCGCCTTGGCGCCTGTAATGGTCATTGATGGTGCGCATTACGGAGGGATGACTGCTGAAAAGCTGCCGAAGATACTTGAAAGCTGTAAAAAAAGCACAGCAAAGGAGGCGGTCAAATGAAAAGATCCATCCTTGTTTGCTGCGGAACCGGCTGCATCGCCGGCGGAAGCCTGCTTGTGGCCGAGGCTATTACTGCTGAGATTGCAAAAGCTGGCGCAGACGCATCAGTTGAAACCGTCGTAAAGCAGACTGGCTGCAACGGTTTTTGCGAGTACGGGCCCATCGTCAAAATACAGCCTGACGACATCTCGTACTACAAAGTTAAGCAGTCAGACGCCGCTGAAATAGTGAGGCAGCTGGACGGCGAGCCCGTGACGCGGCTTTTATTCAAAGGGAACGACGGAAAACCCGTGAAAAGCCAGCGCGAAAACCCGTTTTACGCTCCACAGCATAAAATCGCTTTGAGGAACGTAGGCGAAATCGACCCCGGCGACATAGACGACTACATTTCGCGCGGAGGCTACACCGCCCTGAAAAAGGCCTTGTCCATGACGCCCGGCGATATAATTTCGGAAGTGGAGAAGTCGGGGCTTCGGGGCCGAGGCGGCGCCGGCTTCCCGACTGGCCGCAAATGGCGCACTGCCGCAGGATACGATGTTTATCCGAAATACGTAGTGATGAACGGCGACGAGGGCGACCCCGGCGCTTTCATGGATCGCTCAATGCTTGAGGGCGACCCTCACAGCATTATTGAGGGGCTTGCCGTCTGCGCCATAGCCATCGGCGCGGCAGAAGGCTACCTCTACATCCGCGACGAATACAACCTAGCTGTACAGCGCGCGCAAAACGCGATCAAGGCTGCCGAAAAAGCGGGCATCCTCGGCGATTCGGTATTGGGGAGCGGCAAAAGCCTAAAGCTTGACGTTGTGCGCGGCGGCGGCGCTTTCGTGTGCGGCGAAAGCACTGCGCTGATGGCGTCAATCGAAGGCCGCGTAGGCGAACCGAGGGCGAAGTACATCCGCTCGGTCCAGCGCGGGCTCTGGGACAAACCGACTGTGCTGAACAATGTAGAGACTCTTGCCAACATACCGGTGATCATAAACGAAGGCGGCGAGAAGTTCGCCAAAATCGGCACTGAAAGCAGCAAGGGCACAAAGGTGTTTGCGCTGGTCGGCAAAGTTAAGCACGCAGGGCTTATCGAAGTGCCCATGGGCACGACACTCCGCCACCTCATATACGATATAGGCGGCGGGGTTGCCGGCGGCAGGCCTCTTAAGGCTGTGCAGACCGGCGGGCCTTCCGGCGGCTGCATCCCGACAGAGCTGCTTGACCTGCCTGTGGATTTCGACAGCTTGAGTGAAAAAGGCGCAATGATGGGCTCCGGCGGGATGATCGTGATGGACGACAGGAACTGCATGGTGGAAGTCGCAAGGTACTACGTCAATTTCCTGTGCGAGGAAAGCTGCGGAAAATGCACGCCTTGCCGCGAAGGCCTGCGGCAGATGCGCAGCATATTGACCGGCATATGCGAAGGGCGCGGCAAAGAAGGCGACCTTGAGCTCCTTGA
>WRJV01000134.1 GCA_009778415.1 Clostridiales bacterium
ATGGACGGCCATTTCGTCCCGAACATCAGCTTTGGCGCAGGAGTGATGAAAAGCCTTTCCGGCAGGACCGGATTGCCCTTTGACGTTCACCTGATGATAGAGGACCCGGACAAATACATCAGCGATTTTGTTACTGATACGACTGCATGCATCACCGTCCACCAAGAGGCATGCACGCACCTGAACAGGACGGTCGGCTATATCAAGTCCTTTGGGGTGAAAGCAGGGGTCGCCATCAACCCGGCAACGCCCCCTTCTGTTTTGGAATGCGTCCTTGCGGACGTTGACCTGGTCTTGGTCATGTCCGTAAACCCGGGGTTTTCCGGGCAGGTTTTCATACCGTCTTGCATGGAGAAAATACGGCAGATAAGCGAAATGCGCAAAAAGAGCGGGCTCGGTTTTGAAATAGAGGTCGACGGAGGGGTGCTGCCCCGGCATGTTGAAACCCTTTCAGCTGCCGGCGTAGACGTAATAGTCGGCGGAAGCTCCGTTTTTTCCAAGGGCGACATCGGCGAAAACGTCAGGGCACTGCTTGGCAAGTGAAAGCCCTATAAACAATACGGCAAGCGGCGCACCGCGCCCGAATTCGATTCGGGCGCGGTTTTTTGATGAAATATAAAAAATAATATTTGACGAATTCAGTCAATATCATATATTATTCATATAGAAGGTTATACGAAAAATTGAAATGTTAAAGGGGGTGTTTATAAATGCCGATTGGGTTAACCACGTTCCCAGAAAACGAGGTTGAAAATATCGAACCCCAACGACACAACAAAAGGGGCGACGCTAAATCAAAAGGAGGGTTAATTAATGAGAAAACATACGAAAATAGGGAAATTTATCTTATGCTGGGCTCTGGTGCTTGGCCTCGTTTGTTCAACAGGCGTATTTTCATTTGCCGGCAGTGACGACCTGGCTCCCGAAACAGGCCTGGCATTCGTACTAGCAGAAGGCTTGGACTATGTCGAAGCGACGCCGGAAATCTTTCGTGCGATGGCGGTGGCCAACCCTGTGAGCCTAGGCTTTGACAATGTCGAGGTTCTTGTCGGTGGTGCCACGCAGATACTTTACAGGCCAGAGGTCTACAAGGGCACTGGAGAAAACGGCGAGGATACGTCAAAATACTACACCACCAGGAGGGAATTCAACCTCAAAGACCCGCGCATCTTCAACATCAAGTTCTACCTTCCGCTATCTGACGTAGCTAACGACACCGTCACACCGCTTAAGGAAGATGAGATGAACGCGTACCTCAACGCCATTAGCTTTACATACGGTGGCGTTGACGTCAGCAAATGGGGCAACGGCAACACACTGCGCGGCACCACGCCGATAATCATCCCCGACAAGAAGATGATGAAGACGGTGATCGATTTCAACAACCCGGTCTGGCCGGTCGTGGGCTACGAGTTCACCGCCGCCATCAGTGTCAACAGCCCGTGGAATGCAGCCAGCTACCCTGGCAGCAACATACCCTTTCAAGGCTTCATATCTGGTACGCAGGGCGACTTCCGTGCAACCAACAGCGGCGAATACCGCGACTGGTGGCAGGCAGGCCCGGTCAACAAAGGCACCGGCATGTACGAGCTGGCAGCTGTCAGAACCATTGACAGTACAACTTCAGAAACGCTGGCAACCACCGACATGCACATCGGCGCCTACGACCAGCACTACTCCTGGATAGAGATCAACGAGTTCGCGCAGAGCCTTATAACGGCCATCAACGGCAAGCCCCTGACCATCGCTGAACTTGACGCCCAGCCCATAGGCGTGCTGGCAGCCGGCTACGTGAAAAAAGCAGGCTCCGGGTACCGTGACGGGTTCGTCAAAGGCGACCGCGCCACCGACGTGTACGTGGAAGTCGGCATCATAGGATACGGCCTCACCGATAACTACCATCCAGACAACGATGGCTACAATAATTACGCAAGGTACAATGCCCAGTGGAACATCGCTGTCGCAAAGGACGAAAGCAAAGTTAATGATTATCTAGGCCCGGGCGGTGTCAAAGAGCAGATGAACACAGACCCGGCCAAGCTCATGGCTAAATACAGGGACGCCAAGGACGAAGACATCGACATGGTCAATGTTTTCTACCAGAACAACGTCCATCCCGACGAAGTGACCGGCACCGAGACCATGATCAAGCTGGTCAACGACCTGATCGCCGGCGGCAAGGCTGGGCAAAAGATCCCCTACACCCGTTTTAACAAGAGCGACGTCACCTTGAGGTACCGTCTGCCTGCAACTGGATACGAGTACAGCAACTATTCGCATCTGCTAACAGGGGAGTATGCCGGCAAGTTCGCGCAGACGGATTCGAGGGTCAAAGAGATCTTCGACACAGGCGAAGCACTCGACAACTTCATATTCGTAAGCACTTTGTGCAGCAACCCTGACGGCAAGGCTGCAATGCGCAGGACCAACAGGTATTCGATGGATCTGAATCGTGACTGCATATTCGCGACCCAGCCCGAAACGATAGCACTGACCCAGGACATAGCGAAATGGGATCCGATGGTGATGAACGAATGGCACGGCTACCATGCCGAAATGCTGATCGAGCCATGCACGTTCCCGCACTCCCTGAGCTACGAGTACGACCTGCTACAGAACAACATGCTTGAGCTGTCGTACCAGAGCGGTTTCGCCATTTTGGGGAGCACCGGCTATGACGAGTTCCGCATACCTTGGGATCAGCGTGGCGGCGGCGACTGGGACGACGGCGGCAACGTCTACGGCCCGATGTACGCCATGCTCTACGGAACATACGGCTACACCATCGAGTTCCCAAGTTCCAACTCTGACTCATTTACCGCTGGCAACGTCATCAACTACGCCATGGTCAACACCCTGCTCCACGGCAACACAGCTTTCTACGAAGGCAACCTGCTGAACGGCCCGCTGCCCGATATCGACGGCGTCATCAGGAACGGCCATCTAGAAGACAACAAGTACACCAGCATGCGCAAGAGCTCGGTCATGAACAAGCTGGAATACAAGCTGCGCGGCATCGAGAACATAGACGCGATGACTTGCGACAAGTACTTCATCGACCGCATAACCGTGGGTGGAACCACTACGGAGACAGTTGTCGGCAGACCAAGGCTCGACGACCCGATGAACCCCGGGAAAAAGCTGAACTTCTTCCCCGATTACCTAGTCATCCCGACAGATACAGCCAACCAGTACAACCCGGCTGAAGCAATCAAGGCGCTCAACTTCACCATGCTGGTGGACTGCAACGTGAGCGTGAGCACCAAAGACGCCAACTATGGCGGAAAGGTGTTCCCGGCCGGCACCTACGTGTACGACTTCAAGCAGAGCAACAGGAACGTACTCTTTGAGATGATGAGCAAAGGCTACGACGCGACAAGATTTGCTAGCATGTACGCAGACATCTACTGCAACTACCCAGACGTGCGGGGCTTCGACAGCGTACAGGTTTGGAACAACCTCAACGGCGGTATCGACCCGTTCGCAGGCGCACTCGTCCCAGTCACGTCAGCAATAGGCAAGACCCTTGACATCGCAGGCGACGAAGACGACTACGTAGTCTTCAAGAGCAACAGCAACGATGCCGTTAGGTTCGTCAACCTCCTGCTCTCAGGCAGGTCCAGCGGCCCGTCCTTCGCAGAGAGGGGCGACGTGTGGATGCTCAGGAAGGCAGTGGACGGAGTAGGCAACGCTTCCGACTACGTTATCAAAGCGGAAGACCTTGGAAAGGTCGACAACTTGGTAGTGAAGCCCAACTTGGGGCTTTCCGGCTGCCACCTCGTGGGTCAGTACATAAGCGAACTGCCAACAGTGGCAGTCAAGCTCGTAGAGCCTATTATTACCATTAACTCCACAAGGACAGCTGCCACAGCTGATGCCGGTCCGCTCTTCTGGTCCCTCGACGACTACCTTGGGTTCAACTTCTTGAACACCGACGGGACTGACTACAACGGCAGCTCAGCGACGACTGTCAGGCCCGGTGCCAACGTGGCTCTCCTGTACAACGCCACAGCCAGCGGCAACCTGCTCAACGCCATCAGGAACGACAAGCTCGGCCTGATCATGGTGCAGAGCGCGGCGACACTGGGAAGCTTTGGCTTTACCGCCCCAAGCACGGGGTCCTTCAACGACGTGGCGGTAAACGGCACGTACAACGTGGACGACAGCCTGTTCACGCAGAACTACGCCAACACCGACACGATGTACGCCCGAGGCAACTACTTCACCGGCAACATACCGGCAACGTCAAAGATACTGTTCACCAGCTTGCCCAATGGCAACGACGCCTTCATTGGTGGATTCCAGAACACTAGTGGAGATAAGGCCGTCTTTGGGAACAGGACCACCATGTTCAGCACGATTTTGAAAAACGGCATAGTTGGCAAGCCGGTCCAGAGCCTTAACATCGGCATGAACCTGTACTACAGGTCCCACTACCAGAAGCACTACCCGTTGCTGGCCACGGCAATATTCGCCAGCGCAGCGGGCATCCTCGACGACTTCATCGCGCCGACGCTGAACAGCGTGGACGTCGACAAGTATGCAGGCGGGACGTCCGTAACGCTCGTAGCAGAAGACGACTCGAAGGGGAGCGGCATCGAGAAGTTCGAGCTCTTCAAGTGGGACGGCCGCGACTACGCCTTTGTTGG
>WRJV01000135.1 GCA_009778415.1 Clostridiales bacterium
CCACATGGAAAGATGGGCTGCAAGCCCGGTGTCGCAAAAATACAGCTTCGGTGTTTTTGCAAGCCGTTTTAGCGCATTGTTGAAGTATGGCTGCAGCAAATATACGATTCCCATGCTCTCTAAAAGCCTGAGCCACTCTTTTGCCGTAGGCTGCGCTATTTCTGCCGATTCCGCAAGTGTCTTGAAATTCACCTGCTCCGACACGAGCGCCGCGCAAGCTTTCAGGAATTTGGAGAAGCGCAATGCATCCGTAACGCCGCCAAGTTCCGCAGCATCGCGCATCAGGTATGTGCTTACATAGGAGCTGAAATACTCCTGCCTTTGTTCGACGTCCGCTTGAAGTGCTTGCGGCATGCCACCCTGCCATATGTGCTTAAAGACATGTACAACATCGTTCTTGGGGGCCTTGGCCTGCCGCGCAAGCAGGCATGGCAGCGAAAAATCCAAGTCGCCATCAAATGCGATGCCCTCTTTCTCGTTCATCGACAGGCTGTATAGTTCCAAAATGCCAATTCTGCCCGCCAGTGTTTCCCTTACGTTCTTCATCATCTGAAACTGCTGGGAACCCGTCAGCCAAAAAAAGCCTGCTTCATCGCTTTCGTCGCACATGATTTTAATTTGGCCAAACAGCTCCGGCGCGTACTGCACCCCGTCGATGATGATTGGCGGCTTGTAAGTCTGAAAGAATAGAACAGGATCGGACTTGGCTAATTCCCGCGCCATCAAGTTGTCCAGCGTAACATATGTACGATTTTGGCCTTCTGCCAAATGCTTGAGCATGGTGGTTTTGCCTACTTGCCTCGCGCCGGTGACAAGGACTGCTTTAAATAACTCGCTCATACGGGTGAATTTTCGCTCAAGGCTTCGGCTTATATACTCCATCGTGAACCTCCGAATTTAGGATAATGTAAGATGTATCTTATTTTATCCTAAATGTTTGGAGCTGTCAAGGGCTGATGGTCTAAAAAAGGGGTCACGCATTGGCAACCCCTATTTTGTACCGTCCCCTTTTGTTACTTAGTATAGTGGATGAAAAGGTCGAGCAGGTCGAGCATGTCTATCTTGCCGTCGCTGTTCACGTCGCACATGCTTGCAGTAACGCCGTTACCTTTTGAATCGTTGACCTTGACTAAGGTGTTCCAGCCCGGCGTGTCCGTGGCAAAGCCGCAGTACAGCAGCATTATGCCTAGGTCGAGAGCGTCAACGGTGCCGTCCTTGTTCAGGTCGTACTTCGAGTAGATGAGCTTGTCGATCTTTGTAGTGGCTTTGCCGTTTGCGATTGCGGATTTAATGTAGCTCGTTACATCGCCGTCAAGGCCGACGGCTTTAAAGCTGGTCAGTTCCAAAGCTGCTTCGCCTAGGGCTCTCGGCGCGAAAATCAGCTTCGCAACGTCCTCATAGGGCCAAGTGTTGAAGCCAGTCGAACCCCCTGACGGGTAGCCGAGGGTGACTGTGCCTTTCCACAAATCGCCGCCAAAGCTCTTCCAGGCGATGCCGTCAATTACTTTGAAACCGTTTAGCGGCACAATGTCTGCGAACGCCAACATGCTGCCGTCAATTGCGAATTCCAGTTCAATGTTCAGCACGTCTTTCGCTTGACTTACAGAAAGGGTGAATTCAACATCCCCTTCAATGCCGCTCACCGGGTCGGTCGCGACGCTGGCAAAGACAGGCGGGACGCCTGCTGTCAGTACGGTCCCACCCCTGGTTTCGCCTTGGGTGTACGAATGGCCGCCGTCAAACTCGGTGACGACCATAATAAGGTATTTGTACTCGACGTAGCCGTACTTGGACTCGGCAACCCTGGTCGCAAGTGTGCTGCCGCTGACCAAGCCGTTGTTTGCCGCGAGGTTGTTGCCGGGCATCAAGTTGTTGCCGGCGTTTGGGTTGTACATGTTGACCACACCGTATGGATCGGAAGTGAAATTGTTGCTGTTCCTTGTTGACTGCCAGCCGTCAACCCTGCTTCCGCGAGGCGTCCACACTTTCAGTATGTACGGAACAGAGGAATTTTCAAAGCCTGCGCCGTGCAGCACGTCGGTGAGGTATGCGCGGAGGTTGCCGTTCGCTGCCGCTGCATCAAGGTCGAGCGGCCAAGGCACGTTTTCGAGGTATTTCACCGCTGCGTTCATTTCATCGGAAGCAGTTATGAAATCGGCGAATAGCTCCAGGTAGCCCGTGTCAAATTGGTACGGCTTGCCCTCCCAGTCGACGCCTTTCCAGTTGTGCGGATCCGTACCGAAATTCCCGGTGCCGTAGGTTACGGTGAAATCGCCGGCCCTCGGGTCCTTAAGCGGCGCTGACGTGAGCTTGACCTGTTTGGCTAGCTGGGGTGCCGCAATGCGGTTCATTTCCCTGTAGAAATCATCGTCGCTTACGCCGAAGCTCGGGTCGTTGTACCATATGTTTTCTTCTATGTTGTTTGCACTGTGAAGCGATTCGTCGAGCCAGTCCATGGTGGCTGCGCTGCCGCCCATGATGACGTTGTTTTTAATCGTGTTGTTTTGGGTGTGCTGGATGTTGATGTTTACCACATTGCCATAGAGGATGTTGTTCTCAACCCTGCTGTCCTTGGTTTGCCCCATTATGCCGTTTCCGTAAGGGTTGGAGAAATCGTCGCTCATGCTCTGCCCGCCGAGGCTGATGCCGTTCCAGCCCACGTTGCTGGCAACGATGTTGTCGTGTACGTACATGTCAGCAATCCAGAAATCCGGATGGTTGTGTTCGGTGGATATCTCGATGCCGATGTCGCAGTCGAAAACCAAGTTGTTGAATATCTCGATGTGCTGGCCGCCGTCTACATAGATGCCGTCGCAGCAACGGTCGTACTCGCCTTCTGCCGGCCCCTGCCTCGTCCCCAGGTTGCCGCCGTCCGCAAACCAGTAAGCTTCGTTGTCGATTACGCACGAGCCGTATATCACGTTGTTGTAGCACCTGCCGTGCCTTGCATTGTCGTACCTGTGCCTGCCCGCAAGGCCGTTTCCGCCCCAGCTCGTCGGGCCTCGCGCCGTGTTTTCAAAGCCGATCATGGCAATGCCTATGTTGTTGTTGTTGTGAATCAGGTTGTTGCATACGTCAAACCCGTCAATGTTGCCGTTTATCGTGACACCTTCGCTGTAATGGGTGCGGTTGAAGAACACTTCGTTGCCTGCAATCACTAGATTTGATATTGGCGCCGCATAGCTTCCGCCGTAGATTCCAATGGCAAATTCTTGGGTGTTGATGTTGTAAACTTTGTTGTTGAGAAGGTATACGTTTGCAAACGGGCTGTCTGCCGGGTCGTCGGTCTCGATGTTGAAGCTGCCCACGCTGGTGCCGCTGGAATTGTACATGATGCCGTCGGTTGTGGCGTTTCTGACTGTAAGGCCTTCAAATTTGAAATTGCCCACGTTGTTGATCTGCACCACTGTCCCAGAGCCGTTGCCGTCTAGTATGGCTTCGCCGTCGCCGGCGGCTTTTATCACAGTCAGCCTGTTTTTCTTCGGCCCTGAGAGCCTGGCGGGAATGGTGTACCTTCCGACGTAAGTGCCGCCGTGTATGAGCAGCGTGTCGCCGCCGTTCATCCTGCCCAGCGCGTAGGTGACAGTAGCCCACGGGTTTGCTGCTGACCCGTTGCCTGTGGTGTCGCTGCCTGTAGTAGCCACGTGGTATTCGGGGGCTTTCGCCATGTTCATCCTAATAGCGGCCACGTCCTGTGTGAAGGTAGTGTCGCCGTACCAGGTCACAACCTGCACCAAATAGGCGTAGTTGGTGCTGGTACCCGCAGCCAAGCCTCCGTATGCCTGCTCGTAAAGCGCCGCATTGATGTTGCCGTTTGCGGCAGCAAGGTCGTTCTCCCCAGGGTACACGGCCATCACTGCGTTGTTGCCGCCGTATGGCAGCATGCGGTTGACTATGCCATTTGTAGCACCGGACGAATCGCTGCCGTCCATCGCATAGTCAGTGCCGTTGTTCCTGCTGGTCTGCAGTATGTAAAGAACCTCGGAGTTCTCGTAGCCTGCGGCTTTAAGCTGTGCCGTCAGGTATGTCCGCAAATTGCCGGCGTCATATGCGTCGTCAAAGCTGAAAGCCTTGCGGTTGCTCGCCGTCCCATGCAGGAAGGACAGTGCCGAATTCATTTCAGTGACTGCGCCAAGGTAATCCTTGTATAAGTCGAATACGCTGCTGTCTACCTTCCATGCGTCCAGGTCCGCGCCAAAGCCGCCGTCGTAGCCGCTCAAATCGACAGTGGTTCCCGCAATGGCGCTGTCAACAAAACTAAAGTCGCCAGCTGCCGCGTTTTTCAGCGGGTTTGCAAGCGCTCTTATCTGCTTCGCCTGCTGGTCAGCGGGCAGGTTGCTCACGCCGCTTGGGAAGCTGTTCGGGCTGCTGGTGTTGTACCAGACGTTGTAGCCAAAGGTGTTTGCGCTCCTGTATGCGGTTGCCTCAAAGCCCACGCCGGTCCCCACTATCACGTTGCCTTCGACCAGGTTGTTCCTGCTCCTCGAAACTTCGATGTTGGTGTCCAGGTTCCCGTAGATGACGTTGTTCGTGAACTCGCTGTACTCGGTGTAGCCCCTGGTGTTGTCGTAGCCGCCGAAAACAAGACCAGCCCAGCCTCGGTTGCTGACGATAAGGTTGTCATGGACTTTCATGCCCCTGGCGTAGTACCCGCCGCTGTCTG
>WRJV01000136.1 GCA_009778415.1 Clostridiales bacterium
TCGTTCATTTTTAGCAGAAGCTGATTCGTGTCGAATTTTTGTCCTCTTGGATTGTAGTGCAAATCGGATATGTGCAGCCATTTCATTGCAATATGCCCTTTCTGTTGAGCCCTTTTTTTGGGAATAACGGAACATTACAACTAATTATATAGTAGGCATGCTCGAATTACAAGTTTTTTTGTCAATATTCATCATATTCATCATTTTTACACAATGGGATGGGCCGCCCAGGATGACGCGCATTTCTTAGCGGTCTTCAGCGTCAACTCGGTTTGGACAAACAGGAACAGCGGCCTTAGAATCGATTAAGCGGTTTTTTTACGCAGGGCAAGGGTTTTGTTCTTTTAGGGTTGCTGGGTTATAGCTGATATTTCAAGCTACCCCAAAATCAGCTTGCCTCAGAGGCAGAGGCTCAAAATGTGGCATTTGTTTTTATTATATGTTTACCTTTCATCATTATATCTTAAGAGGCCCATGTCGAACAGGGCTTGTGAAAAAGTGCCCGGTATAGAGAACTTGCTCCCGTATGCATCTCTTAAATACCAGTCAAAATAAGTGAAAAGCCCACCTTTGCTGATATTTAATTTGCAGTTGTTCCATGGGTCGTAGCAAGCAGTATGGTTCCTGAAAGAGGGGTATTCGTAATAGGAAATCATGGTTTTTTCCCATTGCAAAGCTGCGAAAGGGCACAGGGCAGCAACGAACATGTTGTTTTCTGCAGCCCTGTCGGCTATAGCCGGCAGCCAGACCGGCGAAAAGGCTATCCGGAATTCGTAAGCCTTGTCTTCCCATGTTAGGCTCAGCCTACAATTGTCGTTGCAGGGTTGCTCTTGTTTAGTTGCCCCCGCTTCGCGAACTAGGTACTCGCCGAGCCCTGACATGAATTCGCCTATTGGGAAACGAATACCGTTAAAAAACACTTGCATGCACAAGGCCTTCTCGTTGACAAGCGAGGACAGCGGTTTGTAAAATTTGCTGTCCATGACTGTCCCCCCGTTTTTGAGGGTAATAACGCCAGTTGACAAAAGCAAATCCCGTTCACCTTGCACGGCGTCCAAGCCAAACATTTTGACCATGTCATCATGCATTTGTTCCGGGAGCGCTTCGCCAGGGCATTCGCTGCTCCAAACGCACATCGCTTCCAGAATGCTGAGCCCGGTGTATAAATCTCTATCGCTCCAAGCGCTTGTAATTGTTTCTTTAATATCCATGTTGTGTAACAAAGGGGCGCCGTTGCCTGATGCTGCGCCCCTTCGCTGCAAATTCCTTTACCTTATTTTAATGTTCCCGAACGTCGGCAGTGCCGGAGGAATCGGCGGCATTTGCCATGTGGTCGTTAGCGGGAGCGGCGTGTCGCGGTTTATTATCACGTCTATGACAGTCGGTTTCTGGCTCTTGATTGCCTGTTCCACTGCTGGCGCGATGTCTCCCGGTTTTTCTATCCTGACGCCTTCGCCGCCCATGGTTTTTGCCATGGCTGCGAAGTCCGGATTCCAGAGCTCGCCGTCATGGTATTTTGTCCCCTCGTACTTTTCGAAGTTGGTTCCAATCTGCCTGCCGCCGAAATAGAACCTCTGAAGGTCGCGTATGGCGCCAATGCAGTAGTTGTTCATGATAATCCACACAGCAGGCAGGTTGTATTGAACTGCGGTCGCCACAGCGTGCGGCATCATCAGGAACCCGCCGTCGCCGCACACGTTTATGCATGTCGCATCCGGCCTCGCGAGCTTAGCACCCAAAACACCGCATACGCCAAACCCCATCGCGGCAAAGCCGCCTGCCGTAAAGTGCGTTCCCGGCGTTTCCGAACTCCAGTACTGTTCAATCCACGGCTGGTTGTTCCCGACGTCTGAGAACATTATCGCGTCTTTCGGCGCCACTTTGCGTATGTCGAAAATAAGGCGCCTCGGGTCTATCGGCGTTTCGTCACATGTTTCAAAAGGCGTAACAAAATCGTCCCATTCCTTTCTGAAGCCTGCAATTTCGCCGTGCCAATCAGCATAGTCTCCCATATAGCCGTCGGCCTGGGCTTTCGAGATCAACTGGTTGAGCACAGTGCGGATATCGCCCACAACGCCCATGTCCACAGGATAATTCCGAGCAATTTCTGCGGCGTCTATGTCAACTTGGATCAGCTTGGTCGCGGGTATGTTGTAGGCAAACCCCGGATTCCACGATCCCGTGTGAAGGTCGCTGAACCTGCACCCGAGAACCAAAATCACATCCGCGTTCCGACATGCCTCAATAGCCGGATAATGCCCCCAACAACCTTGGACTCCCAGATGGAGCGGGTGGCTGTCCGCCATGGCGCCCTTGCCCATGAGCGACGTGTACACTGGGATGTTCGCAAGTTCCGCAAACGTTTTCAGTTCGTCCCTCGCCTCCGAAACGTGGACTCCGCCGCCCGCAAGTATCAGCGGCCGTTTGGCTTCTTTTAGCTTCTTCAGTATTTTTGCGACCACTGCGTCCTCTGTTCCTGTACGCCAGTTGATAGCGTCAGCCCAACCTTCTGGGTCCGGAACCGCAGTTTCCCCCTCTACCTGGTATATGTCGTATGGAACTTCAAGGTGCACCGGCCCCGGCCTCCCTGTCTTCATCAGCTTAAACGCCTTGGGGAGAAATGCGGAGATCTGCTTCACAGTCGTCGCCTGATAGCTTTGTTTCACATAGCTTCGGATCGATGACCCGAAATCTGCCTGATGATAGCGGTACTGCTCCTGAAGCGCACCCGTGTCGAACTGGTCTGTCGTCGCCTGCCCCGTAATCTGCAGAAACGCCGAGGAATCATAAAAAGCGTTCGCAACGGCACAGATGGAGAGTGCAGGCCCGGGCCCCGTCGAAACGTATACGGGAAGTGGTTGCTTCGTGATGCGGAAATACGCATCAGCCATGAATCCGGCAGCCGTTTCAATCCTGGGCCAAACGATCTTTATTTTATCCTGCTTGTCATAAAACGAATCCAAAAGACCAATTGCCCCATGTCCGGCATACCCGATCATGTAAGGGATTTTTTCTTTCAGCATGTACTCGGCGACCACATCAGCGCCTTTGTATTTGCCAATTTTATCTGGGCTGTAAATCATAATGCGTCCTCCTTCAAATACACATAAAACAATTTTACCTGCTACGCGACACAATGCTCACCTCCTTCTTGTTGGCGCACAGGCTTAATCTATCCTGGGGTATGCTGAAAACAGCCACCTCATCTGTAACGGGGCATCTCTGCGCCCGAAATGGCCACTTCAATGAAAAGTATATTCTATGTTGGAATGGATGTCAACAAAACCAATTTTGTTCAATGCACCAGCCAAAACGGCATGTATAGTACATCCTGCTTTTTGTCAAGCCGATTTTTGGTGATCACAACGGCAAATGGTATGTTGGCATTGGCAAATTCCTGCCGGAAAGCAGGCAAGCAGGTTTGACTGACCTCGTTCCTGTATTTGGCCTCTATGGGCAATATA
Organism: Clostridiales bacterium; assembly: GCA_009778415.1. GTDB lineage: Bacteria > Bacillota > Clostridia > Peptostreptococcales > Anaerovoracaceae > WRJK01. The sequence continues at coordinate 3,465 of WRJV01000136.1, forward strand.
TCCGTTTTGCGGTCTATAACAATATCCACCTCTTGCCCTTTGTCCCTCCAATAATACAGCGACCAAAAATTGCTTTCGCACACCGCCAGCGCGTCGCGGGCACAGATGCTCTCTGCGACATGCCCGGCTCGTGTCTCGTCTATATGGGGAAGCCGCAGCAATGCGTTGGCAATACCATTGTCTAAAACGTAAATAGTTTTGTTTTTGCGCAAAGTCTTTCCAATGTTTCGAGAATAGTTGTTCAATACTACAGTTAAGTACGCTTGCGACAAGTATGTTAGGTATGTGCTCACCGTTTCGTTGTCGCAACCTATTGTGTCTGCTATCGTCTTAATGCCGAAATCTTGACCGTTGTTGTCCGCTATAAAGAACAGGAGCTTTTCCAGCTTGTTGGGCGTCTTAATCCTGTAAATGCTGACGATGTCCCTATATAGCCCCAATCCAATGATGTCTTCCACTAGCCTTTTTTGCCAGAGAGTTGCGTTGCTTTCGGCGTAGTATTCAGGGTACCCGCCAATCAAGAGGAATTCCTGCAAAACAGCATTGACATACGGCCTATAGCTGTTCCACTTCCAAGCGTCTTTTATTAGGGCATCACAATATTCGCAAGGTTCAACATACATGCTGTGGATTGGGAGTTCATCCAAGAACTCAGCAATCTTTTCTGATTCCCTGTAAGCCGACCAAAACCTGCAAAACTGATGAAAGCTCAACGGCATCAAGCGCAATGTGTCTGTTCGGCCAAGGAGCGATTCTTTGGCACCTCCAAATAAATGGCTGGCCGAGGAGCCGCTGACTACGAATTTGATGTTGTACCCGGGCTCATAATAGTTCTTGAGCCACAGTTGCCAACCGCTCAATGTGTGTATTTCGTCAATGAACACATATATTTTCCCATTTAAGCTGGAAACAGCTTCGTGAAGTACGTCATCTAAATAGCTCTCAATTACGTCGCCGATTGTAGTGGAGCCATTGAAAATCGCCGGATCGTCGCCACTGAAAAAGAGTATGCGGATGGGTGGTGTGCCACCATGTAGTGCGGTTGTAGTCAAATAAAAGCGGCAAATAGTGCGGTTACAACCGCACTATTTGCCATTTATACAAAATTTTATTAGGTAAACCTTAGTGTTGCGCTTTGAATTGAATCGGCTCAACAACCGGCGTGAGCAATTCCATGTGGTAATCGCCAAAATAATCGAGC
>WRJV01000137.1 GCA_009778415.1 Clostridiales bacterium
TGTCGTCCTCCACACTGATGGCACAAACTTCCTCGAATATTTTACGGATAGCCTCGTGGGTCAGTGTTAAGCCTTTTACAGTCGTGTCCAAATCCATAGTCGCCCGCGTGTCAAGCCCGACAATAGCTGCAATAAGAAAGCCGCCCTTTAGGATAAAGTTTCGTTTGTATGGCGAGAGCGATATACGTTCAAGAAGCCTCTCCATCATATAATTCTGCATGACAAGTTGCGCGGAGATATGCTTTTCTGCCGCTTTTTTCTTGATGAACGCCTTTAGCTGCATAGGGTTTTTCGTTATCATAACAGAACCTCCATATATCTGAGTATTTTGGGCTTTACGTGAAGTCGCTCTGCAAAGGCGACCAGTTTTGCGATGTCTTTTTCTTTAGAAGCTGCGTAGGCTTTCATTGCCTGATTCACAAGCTGAATATCGCAGGAGTTGTTCCCTTTTACGATGTCGCACAACGTCCGCTCAACGTCGTAGGCGCGGATCGGGTTTCCAAAGGGCGTCTTGACCTCTGTAATCCCCAAATCGAATATTTCAGGCTGTGCGAATTTCGCTTTCGCATTTTGTTTCTTCAAACCTGCCGCATTGTAGCCGTGAGGGAACGTCAATGTGTAGGTGTGCGGTGTCCGGTCGGAAAGCCCGTGCAGGTACAAAGCCGTTTCATTTGAAAAAACGCCTTTCGCGAATCGGTATTGGAGGAAATACATTTCGTCTTCCCATGCGTCCGGCCGGGCATATATCCCGCGCCCCGCGCGATAAAGGCGTTTCGCCTTGACAAGTTCGCCGAGCGTCCGCCGTTGGATTCCTGCCGCCGTTACCTGCGCTGCGGTAACAAATCCGTTGTTGCTATTAATCATTGTTTCAATCATGTCGTTGTTGTTCAGTCTATTCACCGCCTCTCGAACGATTACGCTTCATATTATAGCATAATATAGCGCAAATGTTCAAGTTGATCGCCCCAAAATAAAAAAGCGGCTGATGAACTCCTTGAAATAACAACACTTGCCAGCATCGTTATTTCAAGGTGTTAATCAAACCAAGGAGGTAAACCAATAAGTTGCACTCGCTATCACTCGTTTTTTTGTTCCCCGAGGACCACTGTCAGCTCAATCAGCTGGTTGTCCCTGACAACAGTTATCGTTATAGTGTCCCCGACCTTGTATTTCATCAGGGCGCCGGTGAGGTCTGATGGGGCTTCGATCCTAGTGTCTTCAATGTAGTACAGCATGTCCCATTCTTGGAAGCCGGCTTTTTTTGCGCCGTCCGATATGACTTTTTCTACATATACTCCCAAGTTCCTTACACCGTAGTAAATGGCGTCCTGCGCGGAGGTCAAATCCCGCATCTGTATCCCTATGAACGGTCTGCCCTTGACGTACCCGCTTTCAATCAGCTGGGCGGCCACGGTTTTGGCGGTGTTTACCGGGATTGCGAATCCCAGGCCTTCTACGCCAGAGCCTGCCGACTTTGCTACCACTAGCCCGATCATGTCCCCGTACTGGTTGAAGAGGCCGCCGCCGGAGTTGCCCGGGTTGATCGAAGCGTCCGTCTGAAGGAGCGTCATGTTCTTGTTCTCAATCGTCAGTTCCCTGTCGAGGGAGCTGATGATGCCCGAGGTGACCGTGCCTCCCAACTGGCCGAGGGGGTTGCCGATCGCCACTGCCAGTTCGCCTATCACTATTTTGTCGCTGTCCCCGAATACTACCGGGGTGAGGCCGCTTGCCTCTATTTTAATGACTGCGACGTCAGTCTGCTGGTCTGAGCCCACGAGCTTTGCCTCGTAAGACGTGCCGTTCCTCAGCGTAACGTTGATTTTGCCGGAGTCCCTTATCACGTGGTTGTTCGTCATGATGTACCCGTCGCTTGAGACTACCACTCCGCTGCCCGCGCCCTGCGTGATGTACTGTCGCATCCACATGTCGTTGGTGACGCCTTCCGTGGTGATTTCCACAACTGCGTCGGCGGCTTTCTCTATGATCTGCTGGACGCTGAGCTTGCTGCCCGCGTCGGGCGCCGGTTCTGCGGCTGCCGGTTTGAGCAGCAGCGGCTGTTCTGACAGCTGCCATGACGTGTAAGAGCTGTTTCCTATTGTTTTAGACGTAAGGTATGCGCTCCCGGTTCCAAAAATTCCGGAAATAATTACACAAATTATTAAAAGAAATGCAATTCTTTTTTTCGTCAACGTATATTGGACGGTTTTTTTCGCGTTGGCCTCGACAGCAGCCGCAACAGCCGGCTCAGGTGCGCTGTGGGTTTCGCAAGCAGCGCTCTCTATGCGCTCGTTGATGAAATCGTAACGGAAATCATTGTCGTATTCTCTCATTTCTCTGTACCTCTCTTTGCTGGATTAAAGATTCATGTATCTTTGCATTGCCCCGTATTAGCTTGCCTATTTTCATTATATCAAAAAATGTGAAGATTTTGTGTGGAATACATGTTGTTTTGTGGTAAAATAACTATGGAAACGGAGGATGTTTATATGAGTGAGATGTTTGCGAAAATCGACAGCTGGATCGAATGCAAGGGTATGGACAAAGACATGCTTGCGGAGCTTGTCAAGCTGAAGGAAGACGCTACAAACGGCAGCGGAGCCGTTAAGGCAGCAGCCATCGAAGAAATAAACGACCGCTTTTACAGGGAGCTGGAGTTCGGCACGGGGGGGCTGAGGGGCGTCCTTGGCGCCGGGACCAACAGGATGAACGTGTACACAGTCAGAAAAGCGACGGCAGGCGTGGCAAAGTACGTAAACAGCCACTACGAAAAGCCGTCGGTGGCAATCAGCTACGACAGCAGGATCAATTCCGAGCTGTTCGCAAGGACTGCGGCCGAAGTGCTTATTTCAAGCGGCATAGACGTCTACCTGTACGATGCGCTGATGCCGGCGCCCGCGCTTTCATTTGCGACGAGGTTCCACGGCTGCGCGATAGGTATCATGATTACGGCGAGCCACAACCCGTGCAAATACAACGGGTACAAGGTTTACAACGAAGACGGGTGCCAAGTGACGGCAGAGGCGGCAGAGGAAATACTCCGGAACATATTGGAGACCGACATGTTTGCAGAGCTGGGCCAAGGCACCGGAGCAAAGCTCACATATATGAAGGAAGAAACAAAAAACGCCTTTTACGAGGCAGTAATGGCTCAAAGGATGGCCTGGGGCAGCGAAGAAGAGATGAAAAAAGACATGGCTGGGCTGTCGGTGGTCTACACGCCGCTCAACGGCACAGGCAACATCCCCGTAAGGGAAGTCCTGAAAAGGCTGGGCGTGGGAGCCGTCCACGTGGTGAAAGAGCAAGAGCTGCCGGACGGGAACTTCCCCACTTGCCCCTACCCAAACCCCGAGAAGAAGGAAGCGCTTGAGAGGGGGCTTTTGCTGTTTGAAGAGCTGAAATCCGACCTGCTGCTGGCAACAGACCCGGACTGCGACAGGATCGGCATAGCGGTAAACGCAGACGGCCAGGAGACGCTGCTGACCGGAAACGAAGTAGGCATACTGCTGCTTGATTTCATATGCCGCACCAGGACAGCGGCGCAGGCGATGCCGAAAAACCCGGTGGCGGTGAGGACTATCGTCAGCAGCAAGATGCCCGACCTGATAGCGCAGGAGTACGGCGTTGCGATCAAAACCACGCTGACCGGGTTCAAGTACATCGGAGAGTACATAGCCGAACTCGAACGTTGCGGGCGCGAGCAGGATTACATATTCGGGTTTGAAGAGAGCTACGGCTACCTTACAGGCACCCATGTCAGAGACAAAGACGCAGTGAACGCTGCCCTGCTGATATGCCAGATGGCTGCGTACTACAAAAAACAGGGGAAGACCCTGGCAGGAAGGCTCAGCGAGCTCTACGGGAAGCACGGGCACTTCATAAACCACTTGGTTGAATTTGCTTTTGAAGGCGAAAAAGGCATGCGCACCATGGAGGGGATAATGGATTCGCTCAGGAGCAGCCCGCCGGCGGAAATGGCCGGCGAAAAGGTCACCGGGGTGACGGACTACGAAAAGCAGGAAGGCTTCCCTAAGTCAAACGTGATCGAAGTCTGCATGGAGAGCGGTTCCAGCTTCATAGCGCGGCCTTCGGGCACAGAGCCGAAGCTCAAAATATACGTTTCAGCAAAAGGCAGCACCAGGGAAGCGGCAGAAGAAGAAGTCGAATCCCTTGTAAAAGAAATCAATTCTATGATATAATAAGTGGCTGGTACGAGAGGAGCTTGGGCGGCGACGCCCAAGTTTACTCAAGACGCAAAGAAGGGGGATGATGCCAAAATGACAAGGCTAGGCGTAATTTTCGGGGGGCGCTCGGGCGAGCACGTAGTGTCGCTCATGTCAGCCACGTCGGTGGTAAACGCCCTTGACGCGGAAAAATACGAAATCGTCTGCATCGGCATCACGAGGCGCGGCGACTGGAAGCTCTACAGCGGGCCGGCAAGCGGCATAGAGAGCGGGGAATGGGAAAAATCGGCGCAGCCGCTGAACGTCGGCGATTTGAAAAAGCACATAGATTTTGCTTTCCCGGTTCTTCACGGGCCCTACGGCGAGGACGGGACCATCCAAGGCCTGTTTGAGATGCTCGACGTCCCGTACGCCGGGTGCGGGGTGCTCGCTTCCTCGCTGGCGATGGACAAAATCGTCGCAAAGGAGCTTTTCAAGGCTTATGGGCTTCCGGTGTGCA
>WRJV01000138.1 GCA_009778415.1 Clostridiales bacterium
AAAGCTATCAAGTTTGATCTAAAATACGACAAATACTTGGTTCCAAATCCCTATGCCTACACCGCCGCCGGAGAGGAGAGGTCCTTTCAATTCGAGAAGATGACCTGCGCCCTTCAAAAGGCAGACGAAGAATTTTCTTGGGGCAACATCGCTTATATAGACAATTACAAAAATCGGAACGGGTACGCCCCGCACTGCAATGGCAAGAGCACCGACGCAGCGGGCGTCAGCAGGTCTGCCAGCGCGCCCGGGTACCCCGACATCTCAAACATGAACGAGCTTTTCTATATTCCTGACGGGACGCTGGTCAGGGTTGTCAGGGAATGCGAGGGCTTCGTCAAAGTGGTTTTGGTCGAAAATGACAAAATCTATTACGTTCCGGCTAAGTACGTCCGCACTGACGATTGCCTCACGTCTCTAGAGAAAGCGGTCGTAGTCGACAGGGGCAACCAGAACTTAGCCGTCTTCGAAAAGCAGGGCCCCAGCGATTGGACAGTCGTGTCGTACAGCCTCGCCACAACCGGCATGACCGGCAAATACCATGAGCCCACGCCTCTGGGGTATTATTGCGCCATTGAGAAAAAGGAAAAGTTCTACTACTTTTTCGACGGCACAGAAGAAGTCGAAGGTTTTGCGCCCTATGCGGTCAGGTTCACTGCCGGGGCGTACATACACGGCATAGGGGTGGCGTTTCGGTACAGCGAGGACGGGACGCGGATAACTCCAAAGCTGCAGGAATTTTCAGACAGCATAGGAACGGTTCCGCTGTCTCACAAATGCGTGAGGAACTACACTTCCCATGCGAAGTTCATATTCGACTGGTACGTTCACGGGGAGACTGTCGTAATTGTGATGGAGTAATGGGGTGCGCAAGGCTTGCTGCTTAGGGCGCCTCGGCGCCTAGGCCGTCGTTTTTCAGGTACAGCTTCGTGCCGGGCGGCACCGATTGCGTGATGAACAAATTGCCGCCGATAACGCTGCCCTTGCCGATAACCGTCTCACCGCCCAAAATCGTCGCATTTGAGTAAACCGTCACCCCCTCTTCCAAGGTGGGGTGGCGTTTTTTGCCTCGCAGGACCTGGCCTTTGCGCGGAGAAAGCGCCCCTAGCGTCACTCCTTGGTACAGTTTGACGTATTTGCCGATTTCCGTGGTCTCGCCTATGACGATGCCTGTTCCGTGGTCGATGAAAAAACAGCTCTCTATCTCAGCGCCCGGGTGTATGTCTATGCCCGTCAGGTTGTGGGCGTATTCCGTCATCATCCTCGGTATGAGCGGCACAGAGAGAAGGTGCAGCTCGTGTGCCAGCCGGTAAACGCTTATGGCAAAAATGCCTGGGTATGCAAATATGATCTCATGCTTGTTTTTTGCCGCAGGGTCCCCGTCATAGGTTGCTTGGACGTCAGTGATGAGGGTTTCGATTATCTGGGGTATCTTTGCCAAAAAAGCTTGGCATATTTCTTCAGCCCTGCAAAACATGTTGGAGCAATTTTTGCTTTCGCCAGTGTCAAGGTTGAGCGCACAGCATATCTGGCGGCTCAGCTTCGACTCGATGGCGGCCACCAGGTCCCGCACCCCGCATTCCGTGTTTGCCAGGCTTATGCCGTTTTCCTCAAAATACCCCGGGAACAGAAGCTTTCGCAGGAGCGTGACGATTTCTGCCACTTCGGCTTTGTCAGGAAGGAAGTCAGGGCATGTTATTTCCTTTTCAGCATGCCTGCTGTAGCTTGAAATGATTTCTGACACGGTAATGTCTCTTTCGTTTTTCATTTCTGTAAAACCGCCTTTCTTGCGCGAGCGGTGCCCGCAACCTAGATGGAGCCTTGCCCCACGCCCTGTTCACCATTTTGCTTGACAACTGGTGAAAAAATAGCTATAATGCAAATCGTAATCATTGTATTTTACATTTTACTATACACGGAGGTGCGCACAATGTCAAGCGTCGCAAACAGCCTATCGGAACTAGTCGGCAAAACCCCGCTGCTGAGGCTAAACGGTTACGCCAATCTCCACAAACTAGAAGCGGCAATTATCGCCAAGCTGGAATACTTGAACCCGGCTGGGAGCATCAAGGACCGCACTGCCTTGTCTATGATCGTCGATGCGGAAAACTGCGGGATGCTGAAGCCGGGCGCCGTAATCATCGAGCCAACCAGCGGCAACACCGGCGTAGGGCTTGCTTCCGTGGCGGCTGCAAGGGGCTACCGCGTCATCCTCACCATGCCAGAGACGATGAGCATCGAGCGCCGCAAACTGCTGGCTGCCTATGGCGCAGATCTCGTGCTGACAAACGGCGCAGATGGCATGGCTGGCGCGATCGCAAAAGCAGAGGAACTGGCAGCAGCGACTCCCGGTGCGTTCATGCCCGGGCAATTCGCAAACCCCGCCAATCCACGAATACACAAAGAGACTACAGGCCCTGAAATATGGGAAGCTACCTGTGGCAGCGTGGACATTTTCGTGTCCGGCGTCGGCACTGGCGGCACGATTACCGGAACGGGGGAATTCTTAAAAGAAAAGAACCCCGGCATCAGAGTAATCGCGGTTGAGCCGGCAGACTCGCCCGTGCTGTCCGAAAACCGCGCCGGCCAGCACATGCTCCAAGGCCTTGGCGCAGGGTTTGTACCAGAAATTCTAAACACCAATGTTTACGACGAAATCATCGCCGTTCGCCACAAAGACGCTTTCCAAGCAAGCCGCGACGTGGTTCGCACTGAGGGCCTTCTCATAGGGATTTCCTCCGGCGCGGCTGTATGGGCGGCCGCTCAGGTGGCGGCCCGCCCCGAAAACGCAGGCAAGTCTATCGTCGTAATCCTGCCGGACGGCGGCGAGAGGTACCTGTCCACGCCCTTGTTCGGAGCTTGAACTTAGAATTCGATTTGCGGGGCTTCTTTTTTTACGACGTAACGGTTGTAGGCCCCGCCGAATTTCGTCTTGAGCAGCTCTTCAAACGAGTCCAGCGCACCTGCAAGCGGACTGCCGGGTTTGTCGTCAAAACCGACCAGTTGAAAGAACACGTTTTTCGTGTCCAGCGTCATCTTGCCCAGTTCGCTTTGCCTCCATATCCATTTCCTCGTCTGCACGACGTTGCCGCTGGCGAATATCAGCTCGCCCGGCTCAACCGTTTCGTATTCCGTCTCTCCAAAGGGGAGGAACTGCTCGCCGCCTTTTGAAAACCCTACGTAAAGGTCTTCCTTTATATCGTCAAGGTCATGGCCGCCCAAGGACACCTGGTTTTCGATCGAGACAGCGTTGCAGAGGTCCACGAGCGAATTGATGGCCGGCAGGTTCCCGCCTTTTAGCACCCTTTTCATCATGGCTTCCATGGAATTCATGAATCTGTTCGGGTTGATCCCTGCCTTTTCAAGAACAAGCCTGTAGCCCGCAATGATTGGCTGTTTTTTCAGCTCTGTTTCAGGTATGGTTTCCCTTGCCCGTTCTTCGGCTTTCCTGAGCCGCGATGTCTCTTCCGGGGCAGTTTCAGTGTTTTTAAGGCCTTTGGCGACAATAACCCCAAAGCAGAGCTCGGGGCACAATTCAAACACTTCTGGCCTGAGCGTGTACTTCATTTGTTTATCCTCCTGAGTAAATTATCTTGACATGTTTTCAATGTATTCACGGCAGCGATTTTCGACAAAAGCAAGGGTGGGTTTGACACGGGCTTCGTAGCGCTCAAAACCAGATACAGCCGCAAGGCATTCCTCCTCCAAGCTGCCGCTGGCAATAGCAGCAACAAGAGTGCGAGCTTTTGCCGCCAGCTCGCGGCGGGCAGGGCAGGCCTTAAGGAAATCATAGCGGGCGCCAAAGCTGGCAAAGGTGAATTTTGCACTCATGTCCTCTCCGCGCTCGTAGTCGAGCGCAGCCCCGTTGTCCCAAAGGGGCGAAAACCCTCTAATCTCCTGCGTGGCGTTTTCCACTGTAAAGCCCCAGTTGCTCAAATGCCTGTCACCGTTTTCAATGATGCAATCAAAAAAGCACATCTCATAAAACGGCGTGATGTCCCCAAAGTCGCTCTGCATGTGTTCCAAAGCTGCCTGAAGGGAGATGTGCCTCACACCCGGCTCCTTGTGGCCCAGATAGCGCCCAGCGGTGAGAAGCCCTCGTTCTTTTGTAGTAAAAAGCTTGGAAATGGACACTGGGCACCCTTTCCGCTGCTCAAGGTGGTACGGTATTGCATTTATGCCTGCCCTTTTGGCTATGAGATAAGCAACCACTTCGGCAAATGGTTCAAGCCCTGCATTGTAATAGCCCTCGGTTCCGCCTTTGCAAAGTATAATGCCGCCATCTGAAATGCGGTGCCAGTATTTTGGCAGCACACCTTCCGTGGTCGTTTCCGGGGTTGAAAGGTGACGTGAAATGCCACTGGGAACGCCTGTAAAAGCAATCCACCCCAAAGCTTCGTCAAAGGGGTTGTCGTACAGGTTGATTTCATCGAAATTCAAGCATTCCGACTCCTCCTGAACCCAAAACGTGTCGTTTAAGCTCATGCCGTGGGAATAGCAAAGGACTTCGAAGCGGTTCTGCAAATTGATAGCAGACAGCACCGCCTCCATATGGTGACGGTTGACCGGGATCACGCGGCGCTCAACCCAGTCGCTGAGCATCGCTGCCGTAACTTCGCCGACTTCTCCTCTTCGCAGTTCTATTGGCAGCAAGGACGGTGCCTGCACCGAGAGCACCTTGTACCGGTTGCCGATTTC
>WRJV01000139.1 GCA_009778415.1 Clostridiales bacterium
GATGGCCTTTTTTGGGGCAAAAAATCTCGGGGAATCGGATAGCCTTTGTTAACAATATAGCAAAGCGCATGCCAAAAATCAAGAGGTTTCAACTACAAAATCCCAAACCTTGGTGCTTTTTGTGCGATTTGCATACCGAGCAGGCAATCTGCCCCTGTAGGACTAACTTGATCGAATACAATAAGGCTGTCGCCAGGGCTTGTCTCATTTTTGTGTAGCATGACCACTTTTCTGAGCTTATCGCGGCATCGGCCTGGCCCGTTTGCGTCGAGGCGGCAGAGGAACACCGAAAACTGAAGCCGTACTCCGAAATCTTTCATGGTTTTGTCAATTCTTCGGCGCAGTTTGTTGTTGGAGATGTCGTAGCAGACGAGAACAACGTTATTCACTGTACGGCTCATAAGTTTCCCCTTTCATAAGTGCTAATTTCAGATTGTTCGACTGTGTGCGGAATTTTTCGCGCCAAGGCAGTATTTGATCGTGGAAAAGCCCGCAGTATTTGCGGAAACCCTCGTCAGTCAAGCGCCAGTCTCCGTTTTTGACATGGAAGTGCTCTGCCTTGAGCTGGTTTTTGTTGAGAACGCTCAGTATCCAAGAATCGACAACCGGGGAGCGGAACTCCTCCATCATGTCAAGCGCGAGCGAGTTTCTTCCATAATGTATGCTGTGCAGGAAACCGATTTCAAGGTCAAAGTTTTTTGCTGTCAAACAAGTTGTTATTTCGTTTGCGAGAAAAGCGTAACTGATGTTGAGCAGGGCGTTAACATAGTCGGGCGAGGGGCGGTACTCGCACCGGGTGAAAGCGGGGTTTTTGAGCAGCCTCCTAAAGCAGTTCCAATAATGTCTGGCTGCCATACCTTCTACGCCCATAATTTCGTCAACGGATGACGCTGTGTCTAGCAAAACTGCACGACGGCTGATTTCTGAGATGTTTTCGTCATACTCCGCACTTGTGTCATGATATTTGTATTTTTTTACCAAGGTTGGTCTTGCCCTCGTTGCGATAGCAGGTGCTTACCTTGCCTCGCTTATCCCCTTATATCTTGGCAGGGTCTTGGACGGGTTTGCGATCTACGCCGCTTGGCTGGTCACCTGCGTTCTTTCTTTCGCAATCCTGCTATTGGCAACAGAGACTATCAACATTTTTCGCAGAGTGTCAGTGGATCGCATATGCGCCAGATTTGAAGAGAGCCTGCGAAACAAGAGCTTAAGCTGTTGCCAAACGATTTGCTGCCGACTGTTTTCACCGACATTTTCGTTGTACAGCAATGCCTCTTGCGAGCTCATGCCATTATTGCGCTCGTTATGCTTGGCTACATAGCGTCCGCTATTTTTATTTGTCTTTTGCAGATAAATTCGCAAAGTCAATACAGACCTGTGTCTTTCAGCCTTCCATTTGGTAAATCTCGCAGTAATTTCAAGACCAATGGCCGATCATGACCATTGGATTTTGCAATAGTTAACTCATCTTCGCTTAAGTCAGCCAAAAAGCTGAATTCCTTAGAAATAGTTATTGAAAGTTCGTCAAAAGTGGGTGCAGGAATAGCTAGAGTGCCAATGTCAGATGAATCAAAATCTGCAACATTTCTTTTCCGCAGCCATTTTTCCGGGTCAAAAGAATACCGTTCATGGCTTTGCCTCCAGAATGAGTTGCCCCCGTGAACTCCATTAGCATCCACCCAGATTTTAAGTACGGCAAGTCTTTTAATAAGTTCTATATCCAGAGTGGAGGAGACGGCAGTTGTCGTCATGATCCAACTTAGGTCATACATGTCCCGGGCCGTGGTGGTTCGGTTTAAGCGCGCTATTTTTTCAGCGATATTCTCTTCCAAACGCACAACTTGAAACTTTGGAAGCGGCGGCAAACCATATTGCATATGTATTGAGAGGGGTACCCAATCCCGCATAACCGGAGCAAGCCAAGGCGGAGGATTTATGTCAATCTTGCTGATCAATTTATAGTCTGCACCCGAATACGGATGTAAATAAACAACGGACCATTTGCCCCGTCGTTCTGTCATTTCATAGGAAAAAGGATCAAGCTTCAACCCGTTTACAGCATCAACAAACATAGAAATCACTTCGTCGGGATCATCGTTAATATCAGCAACCCCGAAATCCAAATCCGTTGAAAAACGTCCGGCACTTCCTGCATAAAACTTTCTCAAAGACGTTCCGCCCTTGAACACAAGCCTGTCAGCCAGACCGATTTGGGACAAATACCTCAGCAGCAGATCCTGAGCCACATCAATAATGGCCGCCCCTCGCCCTTGTGAACCGGCGCCTTGCGGCGTGTGCCTTGCAATATGACCGGGTTGTATTTGGCTTTGTATCATTTGTTTCCCCCTAATTCCTTTGGGTCAAATGGAAGAAGCGAGTCTGCAACCATAAATCGTTTGTCGTATCGCAATGAGTGCTTTCTGTCTCCAAACCATGCATTGTTTATGGGCTTTATTCTTTTTTGTAATTCATCGGCAATATCAGGGCGGATTCCTTGAATTAAATAACCGAGTCGTTGGGAAACAAAAAGTGGTCTATCCAAAAGTTCTTCTGATACTTTATTAAAATAAAGCTCTGCACAAAAATTGGGCAGCCATTCTGCGACGCTTTCCCAAATGCTAACGGATGATGGCCTTGCAGACATTTGTACAACAATGCTCTCACGTGCAAGAATCGGTACATTTGATATAAGTTGAGTCGTCAACTTTGGCTGAAAAACAGACACTGCGGCGTGTCCCTTGAGTGGGCGGGCGTGCTTATACTCCTCGACAGCAACATGAACGGTTGATGGCATCCGATCCGAATCACCGTAAACCCAAGCGGCGGTTTGGAATGTCAAAGCACATTTTACTGTTGGGTACTTTGCATGAAAAGCGCGAAAAGAAAGCAACGGATCGTTTGTGGAATAAGCACCTGCGGCTTCGGCAGGAACAAACTCCCAAACTCCCTGTCTATCTGTTGAAATCAGCCAACCTTTTTCTTTTAATCGGGCTGCGATTACTTCAACTGAAGATGCTATGTGATACTTCCTTTTCAGGTCAGACAGGTGTTCGCTTGTTAACAATAATGGCCGTTCCAACTCAAGTTCCTGTAGAATACCGGCAAATGAGTTAGAAATGGTGCGTGTCATAATCAGCCTCCATATGTCCGGAATTGGAATAAAATTATCTGTTAGGTATTATTATATCAAGAATAATTATAGTTGTCAATGTCTATATTAACGTAATAATATCAATATTAGATATTATATCGTATTTTGCGACATAGAATATTTGCTCTTTCGAACAAGTGTGCGCTTCCAATCAGACAACGCACTTTTCTAAAGGGTTGTACAATGCCATTCCCAATGCCTTTGAAATTCTTGCTAAAGTCGCAATTGTAAAATTCTCCTCGCCGTTCTCCCAGCGAGAAATCATAACTTGTGATACACCGAGCATATTTGCCAACTCCTGCTGCGTGTAGCTGGCATTGGCTATGCTGCTCAGCCGCTTTCCTGAAACCAAGGTAGAAGTACGCCGAAAAAGGCATTATAAACTTGGAGAGGATTGTGATTATATGAATATGGAACCGTGATTACACCTTTTCACTGAGCCGTGCTTTTAGTTCTTCTATGATCGCGGCTTGCTCTGAAAGGGCAATATCTTTTTCTGCAATTATGTCTTGCCATTTTTTTTCAGCCCTGCGCTCCGCATTCGCTAATGCAGACGCTTCATTGCTGAGAGCTTCAAAGCGTAGGCGTTCTAATTCCTTAAATTCGGGGGAAATCACTACTTCGCGGTATGCTCCTATTGCTTGTGTCACGACAGCCACCTCCATTTCTTCAAGTTGTTTCAATTCTTCTTCGGTTTTCGCTCTGAACAGCGACAACATCAATTCTAATTCGTTTGTTTTATCAATTATTGTCGGGAGTTTACGCGCTTCAAAATATAACATTGCCAATTTATCCGATAATTTTACGTGGCGGTTCACTTCAATCACGCCGAACTCCAAGTGGTATTCTGCGCAATCAAACATGAAAAAGTCCACTATGCTGATAATGATTACTCGCGGAAGCGATAAATACGGTTGTCCCGATTTAAGCGCAGACGAATATATCCTTGCCCAATGATACGATGAGCGTTCGGGGTAGTCTTTTTCGTCCTCTACTTGAACCTCAAGATTGACCCGCTGACCGTTGACAACCATGTTGATATCAAGACGGCAAAACTTATCGCCTAATGCTTCGGGCGGTATCTCTGTATTTGCTATATGAAACTCCGTCATACTTTCAACAGCTATTCCGAGAATAGCCGCAACGAGCCGTTTTAGCAATTAGGGATATTTTACGAAAAGTAGTTTGAACAGCGTATCGTAGGTAAATTTATATTTTAACTCTGTCATTGGTTCATTTCTCCATATTCCTATCCCAGACAAACTGGAAAAGATGCTTTAAAATATAGTATACTAAAAATAAAAATGAGAGTAAAGAGAATGTTGATAAATGAAACTCACAAAGAGGCGCATAAGAAGGCCTGGTACACATGTTTGCAGAAAATGCAATTTGTCGGGAATTGTATTGTGCTATAATTAATTATAGGTTGAAGCAAATAGACGACACAGGAGATGAAAGGAATATGATCGAGAACGCAGAAGACTTCTTGGACATACTAGACGGTCGTGCTGGCCATGCCAGCCATTCTGAAATGGAGGTGCCATGCAGCTGAGAAGGATACGCCTTGAACGCGGCTTGTCTGTGCCGA
>WRJV01000140.1 GCA_009778415.1 Clostridiales bacterium
GGCGCAAGCAAAAACCGAACCCGCAACCCGTTGATTTGTCCGGGCTGCGGGTTTTATTTCCATTTTTTGTGTGTCAAAGTCAAGATATATACATTGTAACGCATTTTCCGTTACAAGGCAAGCATTATTTCTCTGCTGAACACCAGCCTTTTTTTAGTCGCGTACCGGGGAGCGAAAAATATTTGAATCTGTACCTTTTATATTATGCCGTGAACAATACTGCACCAATATCTGAGCAAAATCAATTGACATATATTACCATTTATGATATGCTGTTAATAGGCGTTACCATGCGGTATGCGGTTCAGCCCTCAGCAAAGAGGGTATTTCTTGCCCTCTGGAAAGGGGGGTACATGGTCAGTCATATAGAATTATTAACGTTTTGCCTTGTCGCTATTGGCATTGCAGGATTGACAGTAAAGATAATCGATGTAATCGTTCGTTTAAAAAGGAAATAACCGCGCTCTGCCTAAAGTTGCGGTTATTTCATATAATCTCTTTTTAGGCTGAACCGTTTATCGGTAGCGCCCATCAAATATAGTATACTTCTATCAGTGTAATAATGCAACGATTTTTTCGCTTTCATACAACAACGCGTTTAGGAACGCAGAGAACTCGCTGCAACAGTGCAGTGTAAAATAGGTTGCACTACTTTTGCGTCAGGGTCAAATCATAGCCAATAGCATCAATATGCTTTATCAGAGCCATTAACGTGTGGCTCAGTTTTGTGCTATCGCTAGCGCTTTTTCCGTCCGCGCCCAATCCTCGCGGCACTCATTATCCATCCGCTCTTTCTCTCGTGCTTCGTGGGTACACTATATTATTTTTTTTGATTCAATGCGAACCCTTGACTGATGTGGAGCGAAAGTGTAAAATAATGGCATGAACGAGCGATTGGCAGCATTTAGCTAATATTGATGGGTTGCGGGCACCGCTCGCGTTAAATAATACACAAAGGAGAAGGTTTGCATGGCTAGCATATCACTTAAGGGCGTTACGAAGGTTTACCCTGGAAACGTAAAAGCAATTGACAATTTCAACTTGGAAATCATAGATAAGGAGTTCATCATTTTCGTTGGGCCCTCGGGCTGCGGGAAATCCACCACGCTGCGCATGATAGCAGGGCTGGAGGACATCACGGAAGGCGAGCTTTTCATTAACGACAGGAAGGTGAACGACGTGCCGCCCAAGGATCGGGACATAGCAATGGTCTTCCAGAACTACGCCCTGTACCCACACATGACGGTGTTCAAAAACATGGCGTTTGCGCTCAAGCTGCGAAAGGTGCCAAAAGACGTGATCAGCCAGAAAGTCCATGAGGCGGCGCACATTCTGGACATAGAGCGCCTGCTGGACAGAAAGCCGAAAGCGCTGTCAGGGGGCGAGCGCCAGAGGGTCGCGCTGGGCAGGGCGATGGTCAGGGACCCGGCGGTTTTCCTGCTGGACGAACCGCTGTCAAACTTGGACGCGAAGCTGAGGACGGCGATGCGCTCAGAAATATCCAAATTGCACAAACAGCTTGCCACTACTTTCGTCTACGTCACCCACGACCAGACCGAAGCCATGACCATGGGAGACCGGATAGTCGTGATGAAGGGCGGCATCATACAGCAGATCGACACTCCGCAAAACCTGTACGATTCACCCTGCAACATATTCGTGGCTGGCTTCATCGGCACGCCGCAGATGAACTTCTTGAGCGCGGTTGTAGAAAAACATGGCGGCGGCTATGTCGCCAAGTGCTGCGGCACAGCTTTCCCCCTTCTGACGGTCCCTGAAGAAACAATAGCTGAATACGCAGGCAGAGAAGTGACGCTTGGCATACGCCCAGAGGACATCCACCTTGAGCCAGAGTACATGGCAAACCCCGAACTCGGTGTAATAACAGCCAACCTGGAGCTGTCGGAAATGATGGGCTCTGAGATATACCTTTACCTGAACTGCGAGGGGAACAAGCTGATCGGCAGAGTGCCATCGCGCTTCGGCGCTCAGACAGACTCGAAAATGACGCTGGGCATAGACTGCGAAAAGCTGCACGTGTTCGACCCTGCGACTGATGGGAAGTTGGGATTGTAGTTGGGAGTTTGTAGTTGGGAGTGGGTAGTTGGTAGTTGGGAGAGGGGAGTGGCTAGTGGAAGAGGTCTGCTAGCGTGACTTCGGAGTTGACGATGCCCGAATGGCTGTTACTGACGATTCCATACGTTGTAACCAGGGTAAGATGCACGGCTTTCTTCGTGCGGGTCTCTGCTTTAAATACGGCGATTTTGTTGCGCAGCCCTGCTTCTTCTTTTCCTGATATCGAATATTCAGCCTTGCTGTACTTCATTTCGCACAGGTTGATGATGCCGTCTTTCCGGTCGAACAGCAGGTCGATCTGAGCGCCTGGTGACGACCTCCTGCTGCGCCACGACGACATTTCCGTGGAAATTGCTGCGATTCCGAGAGCCTGCTTGATTTGCTCAGAATGGGAAAGGCAGACTTGCTCAAAGGCATAGCCTTTCCATGCCGACAGAGAGGGGCTCTCAAGGTTGCTCGACCAAAAATGAGGGTTTTTTGGCCGTTTGCCCCTGATGAAACGCAAATGGAACAAGCTGAAAGGGTCCGTAAGCTGATACAGGCAGAGGTTGTCGTCCATTGAATAGTTCGGGTAAGCGCGGATGAAACCACAGAGTTCAAGCTCCTCCATGATCTGAGTCAGCCCGCCGCCTGACGCCAGCCCGGTTTCACGGATGATTTCATCCCTGGTCAACCCCTTCGTTTTCGAGCTCAGAGCCGTCACAACACCGATATAGTTGCCGGAGTACCGAAACAGCGTAGAATAAACCTCTTGGAACTCGCCGCGCAGGGAGCCGCCGTCGTCGAAGCAAAGCGCATCCACATTTTGGGGCAGGCTCAGCCCCTTGCCGAGCAGACTCAAGTAATAGGGGACGCCGCCAAAAATCATGTGAGCTTCGCATATGCGGTAGCGCCCGAGGTTGAATTCCTTTTCCTTCAAGTAGGCTTCCGTCTCGTTTAGCGTGAATGGAAGCAGGCGCATTCGCTGCGTCACCCTGTTGTGCAGGCCGCCTTTGTCCTTCAAAATGTTCTTCACAACCCATGAAGTGGAAGAACCGCAGACAATAAGGAAAACATCCGGCCTCCCCGATGCCCATCCGTTCCAAAAATGCTCCAATGCGGTCAAAAATCCGGACTTTGGCGTATCCATCCAAGGGGCTTCGTCGATGAACAAGACCTTGCGCTTGGATTTGCCCTGCTTTTCCAGCTTGCTTTTTAGGATCGCAAATGCGTCGAGCCAATTCGCGGCGCTTTCGTCGCGCCCGCCAAAGCTGTCTTTGATAGCCATGCCCCACGCACGGAGCTGGTCTTCTTTTTTCCCGTTCGCAAGCCCTGTCACATAAAAATCAAGCTTCCCGCAAAAATACTCGCGTATCAGAAACGTCTTGCCTATGCGCCGCCGCCCGTACACGGCCAGAAACTCGGGAACCTCCGACTCGACGTACTGCTTGAGCGCCGCCTTCTCCTTGTCACGCCCGATGATCTTCATCTCGACCTCCTGGGATAGCTCGCCAAAACATTGCTAAAACACCATGTTTTGGCGAATAATAATTTCATGACGTTATGATACCATATACTAAAGCATACGTCAAGAGTATATTTTTGCGTTGAAAAATAAATGAAAATCGGTTTACTTAAGAACGTGAAGTAAAAAAAATAACCCGCCAAAACATTGATGAAACACCATGTTTTGGCGAGCTATTGAAAATTTACGTTTACAAGGATGGCCTCGTCAGCTTGATGGGCTTGCATTTGACGAACTTCCCGCCGCCCCTGCTGCCCAGGAACTCGCCGTCTTTATAGACCAGCTTGCCCCTGCTGTAGGTCTCAACCGGGTAGCCCTTCAGCTTCGCGCCCTCCCAGATGGTGTGGTCGACGTCCGAGTGCATTGCCCCATGGGTGACCGTGAATTCCTTTTTCGGGTCGTAGATGACTATGTCCGCGTCGGACCCCGGCTGCAGCAGGCCCTTTTGCGGGGCGCAGCCGAATATCTTCGCAACGTTGGTGGAGCAGAGCTCGACGGCTTTGTTGAAGGTGATTCGCCCTTTGTTCGCCTCGGACAGCATGTAGGGGTACATGTTTTCCACCCCCATGCACCCGTTCGGGATCTTCCTGAAATCGTCCTTGCCCCAATCCTTTTCGTGGGACTGGAACGGGCAGTGGTCCGTGGCAATGGTGGAGATGTCGCCCCTGTTGATACCTTCCCACAGGGCGTCCTGGGACTCCTTCCCTTTGATGGGTGGCGAGCAGACGAAGTTGCGCCCGTCCGGCCTCTTGTACACGTCCCT
Source organism: Clostridiales bacterium (assembly GCA_009778415.1). Classification (GTDB taxonomy): domain Bacteria; phylum Bacillota; class Clostridia; order Peptostreptococcales; family Anaerovoracaceae; genus WRJK01. The sequence continues at coordinate 4,344 of WRJV01000140.1, forward strand.
GGTGAAATACAGGTACTGGGGGCAGGTCTCAGCAAAGACCGGATAGCCCTCGTCCCTCGCTTTAGTAACGGCGTCGAGGCCCTGCTTGTTGGCAAGGTGGACTATGTACAGCGAGGTGTTCAGGCTCTTCGCCCATTGTATGGCCCTTTCGTCGGCTTCGCCTTCGACGAACTCAGGCCTTGACATGTAGTGGTGCCACGCGTCGGTTTTGCCTTCGCTGATGTACTTGTCAACGAGGGTGTTCACCATTTCGTTGTTTTCCGCATGGACCGCGATCAAAGCGCCGCAAGCCTTCGCTTTCTCAAGCACCTTGTAGAACACGCCGTCGGTTACGCCGAAATCGTAGACCATGAACACCTTGAACGAAGGCACCCCGTATTTTACGGAGTCCTCGATGCTGTCCAGAAG
>WRJV01000141.1 GCA_009778415.1 Clostridiales bacterium
GACGCTCTCGCCCAAGACATAATACGAGGCGTCATGTTTCATTTCAGCAACCGTCAAATACTCGGAGAGCGCAGCCCAGCTGTACTCTAAGCCAATGTCTTCACATATGTCATAATACCGAGTTAATGCAAAGTCTGCCAATGATTGAAAATCAACTTCCTCAAGCTCGCTGATCCAGTCCTTTTCTATAGGATCCTCTGTATACGGCGAACTAATACTGTCAATATTGCCCTCAATAAACGCAATAATCCCTGATATCTCCCCGTCTGCTGCCGCTTTCATAATTATTGGGTATAGTTCATCGCGAAAACTTCCGGTGTTAAAGCAAAACGCTTTGTGTAGCATCGACATTGTTAACCCTCCCCTCATTTGAGATTTGCTAGTGCTCAACTAAACGAACAAAAACTTGACAAATCAATGTCGCTTGTCAATTATGTTCATAGCTTTCAGATATTCTTTCTTCAATTGCTTACTAAACGGCTTCTCAGACAAGCCTTTCAAGGCGGCTAAAGCAAATTGTTTCCTTAATCCTGATGCGGCATCGATGGCTTCTTCTTTACAATATATCCCCAAATTTGATGAAAGCACAGTGGAAATTGCCGATGCCAATGACTGGCTACGAGCATCATCTAATGAATAAAGAAAACTATCTTCTTCGTTTGCTCTAACAAATGATTCAAAACAACAAGTGATATCATTTTCATAATCAGATTTTTTTAATTTTCTAATCCAATCTAATGTTCTAAGACTATAAGCACTTGTGGCATCAGCTAAAAACTCAATGTCTTCCATTGTAAACTCAATATGGCTACAAGAGTAGCAAGACAAGAACAATTCCTTTATTAATGGCATGAGCTTAGCATCTTGAAAGAAAGAGTTGCGTATTTCGGAAATGCCGCCTTCTAGCATTATTATTACTGTCTCAGTTATTGCCTTTATACTTATTGATTTTTTATAATCATTTTCGTCAAGTGCGGAAATTGCATTTTTAAGATATGGAATTGCAGATTGCTCTCTAAGCGATAATATTGCAAACGTAGCATTTATTCTGTTCTGTGGCACTTCGTGCATCAACGCTTCAATCAGCCTATTAATATATTTTGGATTTCTAGACTCCATCATTGCATTAATGATCTTTAACTCATAATCAGCTCCGTTCCTATGATATGCCGCTTCCAACATCTCATCACTTACATAGACTTTCTGATTTTTATCATTGTATACATAGTATTCCATGCTATTCTCCTCATTTTATAAAATCTTTAGGGGTGAATATTTCTGTACCTGCAGGCGCACCGGTTTTAGGATTGTATCTTTCTATTATTATTTTGTGAGGGGGTTCTCCGTATTTTATTTCATATGCCTCTATATTTCGCCTAATCTCTTGATAGTCTTTACTGATAGGACGACCTAAAGGTTTATCATCTATTATCTGACCTCTAGGTGGTTTCTTAACCGCATCTGGAATAACGCTCTGTGTTTTCTGTGATGGAATACCTGTCTTGGTATTTACTCTTTTGGGTACCATTATTTTATTTCCCGCTTCATCACGTAAAACTTCGTTGACAGAATCATATTTCCCTGATGCCTTGCGTATTTCCGCTCTTCTTGCATGTACTTGCTTTCCAATTTTCGTTGCAATTGTTTCTCCACTAGTTTTTTTAGCCACAGTTTTCGATGCAATCTGCTTTGGCCTGAACCCACGTTTGATCAATGAGCCCGGTCTTGCGCCTACCACTGCTTTTCCGAGTGTCAGCATCTTCTTTCCAAGTTTAAGAACTTTTAATGCCGGTATTATATCCAGTGCGCACAAAGCGGCCTCAAAGTATTCTTTGTCGGAAATGTGCAAACCCGCTTTGATAGTTGCCGCCACACCTCCCACGACGAGTGCACCTGTTCCAATAGCCGCAATTGAAACCCCTGCTACGGCTACGCCTGCCACAACCGGGAGGGCAGCAACACAGGCTACCACAACAGCTACAGTCGCAACAACACCGAGCGCTTTTTTCCAAAAACCTTTGCTCATTTCACGTCGCCTCCCCCCCCTGCGAGAAACGCCTAATTCTCTTTTATAAGTGTTGCTTTAATGTCAACGTTGCCGTCCATTGTAATGGTACTGCCGCTGCACGCCATCTCCAGCTTCTTTTCTGCGGACTCGGCAAGCTTGCTACTGCTTTCAAGATTCATGTCTTTGCCAGATTTGACGCTTACCTCCATTTTGCCATCAATCGAAATGTTTTCTCCGCTGTCCACGTTTATCTCTTTGTCAGTGGTAACTGCTATGCCTGATGGCGGCTCGATTTTGATGTTGTTACCGCCGCAATTCACCACAATGGAATCCTTTGCGGTCACGTTGAGGTTTTTATTGGTGTTCAGCGTCATGTCGTCTTCGCTGTCCATGGTAATGGTTGAACCGCCTTTTATCAAGATGGCGTTTGGCGTCTTGATGGTGATGCCCGAGTCTTCGTTGATTTGGATGAAGGTTTCGCCGTCTTTTGCGGTGATCAGTATTTCTTTCTCGTCCAGCTTGATTTCCTTACCGTAGGACGTCCGCAGGTACTTCACCATGTGGTCGGCAGTTTTGTCAGTGTCTTCCTGCCTTACAGACGATGCCGCGTATGCGTATTTTTCGTCCTCGTTTGGGAAGAGAAGCTGCACAGTGTCTCCTTCTTCGGGCATCACATACCAGCCAGTGTGGCTTTCCATACTGTAGCCTGTGGCGTACGTAAAGAAATGGGCTTCATCGGTGTCCTGCTCCACGCCCCTCTCTACGTCGTCGTCAAGGCGCAGCTTTATCGTGTCGTTTTCAACTTCCGTGACTGTTCCGTCCAGAACCAAGCCTGTTATTGCGCGGTTGTAAGCTTTTGGCGCGGATACCGCTTTTCTTCCGCACAGAATGTATGTCACCCTTAGTGCTGAATCCACAAGGGAAAGCGACAAGCAGCAGACATGCAAGTCAACCTCGTTAAGGCTAAGCTTCTCGCCTAGGTCGCAAATGTACTCATCTGCCTCAAATGAGTAAATGGTGATGTCGTCTGCCGTCAGCGGATCCGCTTCCATAGACATCCTTCTAATAGCGTCATAGTCCTTGGAAACAGCATAGTTTTTCGATAGCGCTTTCGCGCCGCCATCGTTCGGAGCGCCAAAGTGGAAAGCCGGGCTATCGTCCGTTATGGGCACTAATACGTCGTTTGTGTGGGAAGCCAGCCTTTTAGCGAATGCCCAGTCGGTTTCATTGTATTGCAGGATGATGTTCTCCACTGTCAATGCCTCTGTGTTGAACGTCGCTGTGCCGCCGTTTTCTGCAATGACCGCTTCGACTATGGACTTGTAGTCCTGCCCGTTGTCCTGAAAGGACCGTTTGTGCTTTACCGTGTCCAGCAGTATAGTGTTTGACACTGCCCACGCTTCAAGGTGGTAAACGGCGTCCACGCAAGTTATTTTGATGTTTTGCAGTACGCCGCTGAAATACACCTGCCCGTCGTTTTCGCATTTAATGCTTGTACCCTCTGTCGTATCATCAGCTGGTGCAAATCGTTTGTCGTCCCTGATGATGCCATTCACGTAAAGTGTAGAATGCTCGTTAAGCTTCTTTGTTATTTTAATTTCTTGTATGCTTTCGAACTCGAACGGATCAACATTTATCTTGCCAACGTCAATAGGTTTCATTGCTAATGCCCCCTTTTATCTTGAACTATCCGAATTGATTGGATCATTTGATTTGCAATGTCTTGCCAACCGGCCATTTCAGAATGCGAACAGTTAAACGTGCCTAAAATGAATTGTCCGTCAAGTGGGAATATGAACATTAAGTTGTATATCTCGTCATCTAGCGCAGGGATTACAAAGTCGAAGATCCCGATTCGCGCATCCCCTTCAATGACTGTGCTTGAAATAATTTCACTTGATGGGTGCATTTTTGTAATTACCTGCTGCAGGTATTCACATGCGTCTTCCACGTCTTCGTTGTCAAGCTCGTCTGGGGTAAGCGAGAAATTCACAGTTACTGAGCCTGTTTCGTTCGTATAGATGATAGTTGGCCTGTTTTTGTTCGGGTACTTCACTTCTGCGGCTTCAAGCGGCATCAGTACAAAACCCTCGGGGATCGTCATGTAAAGCTTCCCCTCAATTATGTTGCGTTCACTAAAGGGTATGTGTTTGTCATCTATTATGACATAACCGTTTTTTATGTCATTTGGAATTTCGGCTTCCTTCCTGCGCGATTCCATAATTGCCATTTCATAAATGGCTGCTTCGTCGCCGTACTCTCTGTTGCCCAATGTCCTTTCCCCCTTGCGCTGCAAGCTGCTCTACTGCCCGCTGTCTTTGATTGAGATCATGCCGCCGCCGGCGCTGCATACAAGCATGCCGCTCTTCAGAAGCGCGGGCTCCCCGTCTACCAAGAGGTCGGCTTTGCCGCCCAGCCATTTGACGCAGGCGGGCGTACAGGGTTTTGGCGGCGAGGTCACTTTGCAGGCGCCAAATGGGGAAATGTTGGCGAAAGGCTTGCAGTCCCCGATGTTGGCCCTGTTTTTCCCACGCAGCTGTACGCGGTGCAGCGGCAATATTGACAGTGTGCTTGGCGCCGCGCCCATGGTGCATTCCAGCTGCGCCCCGTCTACAACGTATTCGTCTGCCATAATTCATCTCTCCTAACGCGGGCTATCGCCCGCAACCCAGATGGGGCTCCGCCCCATACCCCGGCGGAACTCGGAAATGAATTCCTCGTTCCTTACGCGGGCGATGCCCGCGCACCGCGCACATGCGCG
>WRJV01000142.1 GCA_009778415.1 Clostridiales bacterium
TTCCCTGATGCCTCGATCCCCGATTCACATTGCGTCGCCATCAACTGGGCTGCTTTATTCACAAAGGATTGGCACCCTGCTGTCAACCGTCAACTCGCCAGCAGAAACCACGCAGTCAAAAGCAGCCGCGTTCACCCCTGCATCCATGGCAGCAGCCAGTGCGGCGCCAAATTCGGGGTGCGTCTTGTAGTTGGGCGTGAAATGCTTTATGCCTTTCATCTGAATTACAAACACGACGTATGCTTCGTACCCCTCTGCAACGCACTTCGCCAGTTCGCTTAAGTGTTTTACACCGCGTTCAGTCGGGGCGTCCGGGAACATCGCCACATCGTTTTCCTCAAGAGTCACGCCTTTCACTTCAATGAATGCTTTCCTCGCTCCTGCCTCAACATAGAAATCAAACCGTGAGCCGCCATGCTTCGCTTCGGCCTTTATGTGCGTGATGCCTTCAATGAACTCGCCCTGCCTCAAATGCTCCAAAAAAACAAGGTTGGGCGCTTGGCTGTCCATATTGACGAGCCGGCTGCCCTTCCATACCGAGACTAAGTCATACTGGGTCTTTCTTGAGAGGCTTGCCGCTTTGTTCACAAAAACCCTTACGCCGGGTACGAGAAGCTCCTTGCACCGCCCAGTGTTTTTCACGTGGCAGGTCTCTATTTGCCCGCCGATTTCAACCTCTGCGATGAAGCGGTTCGGGCGCCTTTGGAATATGCCTTCTTGGATGTTTTTGTACGTCATGCTCTGATTATATCACTGGCAATATTCGTTTTTCAAGAAAAGCCATTGATTTTGTCGTTGGATTTTTCTATAATGTTCATGTATTAGTGACTTACGGGCTCGTAGCGCAAACAAAAAACAAGAGTTTTCGTGTCCGTAAGTTACTAGCCACCGCGTGTGTACGCAGTGCGCGGGCATCGCACGCGTTAGCAAGCTGCAAGGAGGGATGCATTGTGAAAGATTATTTTGGCACACCTATCAAGAAGCTGGGGTTCGGGTTTATGAGGCTACCTGAAATAAGCGAAAAACCTGACAGCGAGATTGACATCGAGCATGTCAAGAAAATGGTCGATTTGTACATGGAGCGTGGTTTCAGCTATTTCGACACGGCGTTTGTCTACAACAACGGAAAATCAGAAGAAGCAGTCCGTTTGGCTGTGTCGGAACGGTACCCCCGTGACAAGTTCCAAGCTGCTTCAAAGCTTCCGCTATGGAAGCCCGTTGATTTTAGCCAAATGCAAGAGACGACAAAGACTTCGCTTGACCGCATGGGGCTTGAATTTTTCGACCTGTACCTGCTGCACGGAGTTGGGCCCGGGCGCTTGGAAATGCTCGACAAAACAAAAGCCTGGGACTACCTTGCCGGTGTCAGGGAATCTGGCAAAGCGAAAAACATCGGGTTTAGCTATCACGGCGACGGTGACACGTTAAACCGCATCCTTGACGCTCATGCAGATGATCTTGACATTGTCCAGCTCCAGATAAACTACCTCGACTGGGAAGACGAAAACATACAGTCGAAGAAATGCTACGACGCGGCTATAGCCCACGGCGTGGGCGTAATAGTCATGGAACCCGTGAAGGGCGGCTCGCTGGCCAACTTCACGCCGGCTGTCGCTGATGTTTTTAAAAGGGCCAACCCGAACGCAAGCATAGCGTCATGGGCACTTCGTTTTCCGCTGAACCTGGATGGCGTTGTTACGGTGCTGTCTGGCATGTCGTCCATAGAGCAAGTCGAAGACAACACTGCAATTGCAGACGCGGCGGGGCCTTTGACAGATGCAGAAATGAAAGTCATCGCAGAAGCGATGGATGAGCTTAAGAAAATCTCGACGATCCCCTGCACCGAGTGCCGTTATTGCACTGGCGACTGCCCACAGAAGATAAACACTCCCAGAATTATCGGCGTACTAAACGATTTTGCGAAGTACCAAAACATCGCAAGCGCAAAACGCATGTACGGCTTGATAACAAGCGGCGCCGCCATGCTGGGTGGAGGTGCTCCTGCCAAGTCTAGCGACTGCATCGAGTGCGGTTCCTGCGAAGATCACTGCCCGCAGAACATAAAGATCGTCGAAGCCCACAGGGAAGCCGTGAGGCTTTTCGAGTAGTCAAATCAGCGACAGGGGGATGATGTAGTTCTTTTCGTTCAGTGGGAGCAAATTGTTTGCCAGGCATATTACCCCGCCATCGCCAACATTGACGACCTCGATGTCGTCAAGCATGTTGAAGTGCCTGATGTCTTTTTCGTCAGGCTCGGCTTTTATTTTAATTTCAATAGGGAACAGCGTGTTGTTTTCGTGAATCAGCAGGTCGATTTCCCTTTTGTTTCCGTCCCTAAGAAAATACAAGTCTGCCTCTTTCCCTGCGTTTGCATAGCTTTTGAGTATCTCAGAAACGACAAAGCTTTCAAAAAAGCTGCCATTGTTTGCGCCAATTGCTAAATTTTCAGGCGTCATCCAACGAGTCAGGTAAGCGGCTAGCCCAATGTCCAAAAAGTGCAGTTTGGGCGTTTTAACCGCCCGTTTAATTGCGTTGTTGCTGTAGGGCTTCAACAAATACACTATCCCGCTTGCTTTTAGCACCGACAGCCATCTTTTTGCAGTCGGTACGCTAATACCGACATCGTCTGCAAGTTTTGCTAAGTTTAACAATTGCCCGGACATTGCCGCACAGACAGCCGTAAATTTATAGAAGCTGTCTTCATCCGCAACTTGCGTAAGCCTGCGGACATCACGCTCAATGTAGGTTTTTATGTAGTCGGCGTAAAAATCTGCCCAGTCGAAATCCTCATTCAGAGCCAGCTCGGGTAGGCAGCCGCGATGAATCATCTTCCAAACATCAAGTATGCTCAGACCTGTTTTGTGTTCGTTGCGCTCTTTGAGGTAGGTAAACGTTGGCATAAATGGCTTGTTCCAAGCCTCATGCCTCATTTCTCTCAAGGACAACCCCATGAGCTCCAAAATCCCCGCGCGCCCTGCAAGGCTTTCTGTGACGCTTTGCATAAGCTCGAAGCTCTGTGAGCCTGTGAGAAAAAAATCGCCCTTGTTGTGGCTGTTGTCCAGCAAAATCTTGATGTAATGAAAAATCTCAGGTGCATACTGCACCTCGTCGACAAAGACGGGCGGTGGCGTAATGCTAAAAAAAGTTGAAGGCGAACTGCGGGCCCGATGCCTGGTCGGTAAATCGTCGAAGGTTATTTTAGGAATGTTCGGTTTTAAATTCTCGATTAAGGTTGTCTTGCCAACTTGCCTCGCGCCGGTGACGACAACTGCCCCTTTCATTTTTGCGCGTTTTAGAACAGCTTCCTCGATGTGGCGTTTGACGTACATTGGGTCCCTCCATTATCAGTGTTAATTTAACATTCGATAATATATTAACATAAGAAACAATGAGCGTCAAGTCCATAGGATATGTGCAGGGGGACGATTCCTGCGTCATTAATATGTGGCACAGGAACCGTCCCCTTTTGTCATGCTTTTTTCATGCTATTTCGTATAGTGTATGAACAGGTCAAGCAGGTCGAGCATGTCGATGATGCCGTCGCCATTGACGTCGCACATGCTTGCCGTAACGCCTTTGCCTTTTGTATCGTTGACTTTAACATAGGAATCCCAACCCGGGGAATCCTCGCTGAAACCACAGTACAGCAGCATAATGCCGAGGTCTAGGGCATCAATTTTGTTGTCCTTGTTCAAGTCGTACTTTGAAAAAATGAACTGGTCGATGATTGTCGTAGCTTCGCCTGCAAGCAATATGTAATCAAAATCAACCACTAGGTCCGCCTCTGCGTCAAAGCCCGCTACTCTAATGTTCTTCAGGGACATCGTCGCAATACCGGCGGCTCTGGGGCTAAAAACGAACTTGGCTACATCAGCGGAAGGCTCAGAGTCAAAGCCTGTCAGCTCGCCGCCGGACTTATACGCCAATGTCGTCTTTCCAATCCACAGATTGCCTCCGGCATAGCTCCAAGCGATATCGCTGATGGTTGAAAAACCGCTTTCCGCTACTACGCCTTTGCCAGCCAGCAAGCTGCCGTCTACAGTAAATTCAACTTCAATATCCAGTACGTTTTCTGCTCCTTTGAGCGATAGGGTGTATACCACGTCTCCGCTAATGTCGCTCTCAGCGTTTGTGCTTAGGCTCAAGAGCACGGGGCCGTCCCTGTATACAACGAAACTGTCGCCTGCAGCTCCGCAAATCGGGCACCTGGCAGGCCGTTCGGTGACCACTTCGCCGCACACTATGCAGCGGAACAGTATCGCGTATTTTGAATTAAGGTAGTTTGCATTGTCCAGGTTCGCAAGCACGTCGCCGTAGTTGCCCGCGTGAACTTGTTCGGCCCTCATCGCCCTGTTGAAGATCGTCTGGGCTGCTGTCATGCCCTCAGCTTGGGCTACTGCAAGGAAATCAGGGTACATCACGGTGTACTCGTAGGTTTCTCCGTCAAAGGCCGCTTGCAGGTTCTCTGCGGTCGTGCCGACACTGGGCTCTGCCGCAACCGGGTGCTCAGTGGCCCCCATGCCTTCCAGTATCTCCCACTCGTCTGCCGCGTGCTTGGCTTCTGCGTCAGCCGTGGCTAGGAACAGGCGAGCCACCGCCGGGTAGCCCTCAGCTTGGGCTTTTGCGGCAAAGGCCAAATAGGCCGCGTTGGCGTTGGTCTCGCCCTGCACTGCTGCGTACAGGTTGAAATAGGTCCCGTTGTACATCACGAAGCTGTCGCCTGATGCGTTGCAGATCGGGCATCTGGCCGGCCGTTCGGTGACCACTTCGCCGCACACTATGCAGCGGTACACTGTCGCGTACTTGGTGTTCAGGTAAGCCGCATCGCCAAGGTTTGCAAGCACGTCTGCGTAGTTGCCCGCGTGGACCTGCTCGGCCCTCATCGCCCTGTTGAATATCGTCTGGGC
>WRJV01000143.1 GCA_009778415.1 Clostridiales bacterium
AATCAAGAAGAAGCGTTTCACATGTTAACGGCATTGGGAGCAGGCGGAAGATCATTCTATCTGACCAAAATACTGCCGCTGGATTTCCCATTTCCGTTTGCGTACATGCTTTTTTATGCCGGATGGATCGCTTTGCTATTAAAGCATATCGCCAGCAGGGATTGGCAAAAATATCTGCTCATCATACCGGTTTTGGCGATGCTGTATGACTGGATGGAGAATTTAGGCATTATTATATTGCTAAACACGTATCCTAATTTGCCGGCTTGGGCAGTACTGCTGGCGAGCGTTGCGGGTATCCTCAAATTGATTTTTATCGTTGTCAGCATTGCCGTGATTTGCTTGCTGTTTATTGCATTCCTAGTAAAAAAGCAGCGTTTGGGGGAAACCAACATGGCTAAACATCATGTCTGCCCTTGGAGGGGCGGGCCATTGCTCACGGCATCGTTGCGAAAACTGGTGCATAACCCTCGCCGTATAGTTGGGCCATACCTATCTGAGGGGATGACGGCGATGGACATTGGCAGCGGAATGGGCTTTTTTACGATTCCGATAGCAGGGATGCTTGGCAAACAGGGGAAAGTTATCGCAGTTGATTTGCAGCCGGAGATGCTGGCTGGGCTGCAAAAGAACGCCCAAAAAGCCGGTTCTGTAAATGTTACGGCGCATCAGTGCGGAAACGATTCATTGAATATCAGGCAATGGGACAGCACAGTTGATTTTGTGTTGATATTCATGATGCTGCATGAGGTGCCGGATGCGGATCGCCTGATTAGGGAGGTATATGAAGCATTAGCGCCCGATGGCAAGCTGTTGTTCTCAGAACCAATTGTACACGTGGGGCACAAAAAGTTCCGGGACAGCGTGGCAATGATAAAGCAATCAGGTTTCAGAATCATTGCAACTCCAAAAATCAATTTGTGCCGATCGGTAGTTTTTCAAGCTGTAAAGGGTGGGCATGCCTATTTTGAGCCGATGGTTTCCGCATACCAAAGCGGTATGCGCCAGAGAAGCGGTCACGACGCGCAGGGATTCAGAGCCGAGTTTTATAAATCGTTGTCTCAGAGCCAGCGAGCTTTGTTTGGATTTTTTGCTTATTATGACCATGCGATCAGGTCAACAGATGAATTTCGTCGAATTACCACCCTCTATCTGTCGGATCAGATATTTTCAATAGTAAAAAGAGGAGCGGAATACTTTGAAGCCGAGAGCATGCAACAACTTCTTTCAGAGATAGAAGAAACATTTAGGGTCAAGGGCGATGTCCAAAGCTCGCGGGTCGACGAATTGTATGATCGCTTGCTTGAGATCGCGCCGCGTACGCTGACGCAAATCGGAATCCGCATAAAAGAGAACCCGGAAGAGTTCATCTATTTCATGCCAGGCGCGTTGACATAAGCGCCGGCGACATGGTTAAGGGGAATTGGTTATGCGGAAGATCGAGGCATGCTTCATTGTTTTTTTCGAAGATCCATTTTGGGTAGGCGTATATGAACGGGTTGAGAATGACCTGCTTGAAGTATGTAAAATTACGTTTGGCTCAGAGCCAAAGGACTATGAGATTTATAAGTACCTGCTTCAAAACTGGAACAGATTACAGTTTAGTCCGCCAGTTGAAGCCAATAAAAAGTCTATATCAAAAAATAACCCGAAGCGAATGCAGCGAGCTATCGGCAAGCAACTAAACGCGCAGGGCATTGCCACAAAATCGCAACAAGCGTTGAAGCTTCAACAAGAAGAAGGAAAGACCGCCAGAAAGAAAAAAAGCCGTCTGCAAAAGGAAGCGGAAATACAACTGAAATTTGAATTACGGCAAAAAAAGAAGAAGGAAAAACACAGAGGGCATTGAAAGGGGGGTGCTGTATTATGCTTTTCAAGATAGGCGAGTTTTCCAAACTGACGCAAGTGTCAGTCCGGATGTTAAGGTATTACGATGAAACGGGTCTACTAAAGCCGTCGGGAATTGACAGGTTTACGAATTACAGGCTATATTCCGCTGACCAAATCCCAGCTCTGAACAAGATAATTTTTTTGCGGGATTTAGGGTTTAACGTTTCAGAAATCGCAGTCGCCCTTGCCGGGTGGAGCGATGAGCTGATTTCTGGGCTGCTTGACGACAAGCGTATTGAAATTCAGGAAGCGATAAAATCCGAACACGACAAACTATCTAAAATCGAGCTCGCCAAAAGGGATATAAAGCAGGAAAAAATAGCGATAAATTATAACGTTTCAATCAAATCCATTCCCCGCTATCAAGTGATTTCTTTAAGGCGGGTCGTTCCTGATTACTTTTCCGAAGGATTATTATGGGAAGAAATGTCCGCTTTTGCCAATAAAATGAACATTCCGGTTACAAGCAAAGCGTTTGCTATATATCATGATACGGATTATAGAGAGAAAGACGTCGATATTGAAGTATGCGTACCAGTTGCCCGGATTGGAGAAGATGCAGGTGGGTTTACGTATCGAAACACAGAACCTGTGCCGATCATGGCATGCACTATGGTGTATGGGCCTTTTAAAAACATCGCAGGCGCATACCTCTGCTTCGCAAACTGGCTGCAGGAGCACAACCAGTACAGGATGGGGGAACGCAGCAGGCAAATTGTCCACCGCGGGCCGTGGAATGAGGAAAGCCCCGATAAATATTTGACAGAAATACAAATTCCACTCTTGACTCTCACATGATGTGAGGGTTTAAACTGGGTTTACAGGCAAATCAAATCATCTAAATGGAGGAACAAAAAAATGCAGAATTTTCAAGTAAACCCTATCGGCTATATCAACGTGAGCGAAGACGGAATGTTCATCAGGCTTGAGCGGAAGTATATCCCAGCAATACAGGCACTGGACGGCTTTAGCCATATTAACGTCATTTGGTGGTTCAGCGGCTTTGACAATGAGGAAATGCGGAGCGTCCTTGAATCGCCCCAGCCGTATAAAAGATCCCCGGATGTAATGGGCATCTTCGCAACAAGGTCGCCTATCCGGCCAAACCCGATAGCGTTGACAGCGGCGCAGATTGTCCGAATCGATCACGAGCAGGGGATCATTCATCTTGCCTATATTGATGCAAACGACGGCTCGCCTGTTCTGGATATTAAACCATACACGCCGAGCCTCGATAGAGTAGAAACTCCGGGAGTGCCGGAATGGTGCAGGCATTGGCCGATGAGCATAGAAGAATCGGGGAGTTTTAACTGGGAGGACGAATTTAATTTTTAGCGATAAAGGCGCTGCCGGTTTGCTGATAATAGTTGGCAACGCCGGTATCTTTGGCATTATTATAGCTGCCGAACCATCTGCAAATATTTGTAGATGCTCTTTATCGTATTTTTTGAAACATTTGAGTTGAAATGTAAAGCTTTAAGAGATAGTGTAAAATACCCTAAGAACGTCCTTTCAATGAACGTCGCCCACGTGCTCAGTTTTTTTTGCGCCTGTTTTCAGGAGGCGCGGAACGCAGTTTTGAGAGGTTTTTGGCACTGAAAACTGCCATTGTTTGGCATGAACGCCTTTGTGCTGGGACGAATTCGGCAGCTTGCCGTATTTGAACAGTTATTCATAAGGCCCTAATTACAACATAATCAAAAAAGTGAGCCTGATGGAACAAGCTACGGGAATTTTCATATTGCACGTTTAATGACGGCTTTCAGTTTCGATATTAGTTAGGTTAAGAAAGACTTTGATGCCATCGGCAATTTCGTTTCTTGACATAGAGTACACTTTTTCCAGTTCATAAACAACTTCTGCCATGACTTCATATCGGACAGTGATTTTTTTGCTCAGTATTAGTTCATTTACCTCTTTTGCCATAACCTCGTTGTCATATAAAACATATCTGAGGATTGCATTTGCATCAATTATTAGCATATTTCTCCCTTATTGCCTCGCCCCATGCGCCCTTTTCTTTTGGAATTAAGGCCGGATTGGCATGTTTATTAAAAATGCCCATAGCGGTAGGTGCGGATTCAATTGTAGCCATACTTTTATCGTCAGTGCTGTAAAGAAGCATGAACCCCCTCATCATTTCAAGTATATGAACTACTTTGTCATCAGGAATATCTCTAAGCATATCGATAACTTGCTGTTTTGCCTTTGTCATGGTGTATCCTCTTTCAACAAATAAATGACATACTGCCTTTTGGGGCGTGGCGGTCACAGTTTTGCATTTCCATAATTAGCATATCACAAAAATGAACCTCCTACAACTGCCAATTATCGCCGCTGCCTCCTTGTGTATGATTGTCGCGCTTTTGTCGCGTTAAGTCTGATAAACTGAAAAAAAGGGAGGAGGAATGCTGTATGAATAAAGTCGCGGTTATATTCAAATCAGTTTATGGGACAACCAAGCAATACGCGCAATGGATAGCTGAAGAACTCGATGCTTCGCTATTTGAAGCGTCGAGTGTTAAGCCTGATTGCCTAATGGATTATGACGTTGTTATATATGGCGGCGGACTATATGCCGGTGGGATTATTGGCGCAAAACTCGTGGCAGAGAATCCATGCAAATCCCTTGTTGTGTTTACAGTAGGGCTTGCAACTCCCGAAACCACAGACTATTCGGATATACTGGCGATGAATTTTACTACGGAAAAACTGACGGACACAAAGATGTTTCATTTGCATGGTGGCATGGATTACGGAAAGCTGAAAATAACGCACAAGGCTATGATGGCTCTCAAGAAAAGAGAAACAGAAAAAACACCATTGGCAGAACGCACAGATGATGGCCGTCAACTACTCGAAACTTACGGAGGCAGAGTCGATTTTGTGAACAGGGAAGCGATTAATCCGCTTGTTGACTATGTACGCTCGTTAATACATGAAACAATTGAATAACGGAAAGGATGAGATATAGTGGTCATTGATGGTCATTCCCATGTGGTTTTGCCAATTGAAAAGCAT
>WRJV01000144.1 GCA_009778415.1 Clostridiales bacterium
GGTGCCCACCGCCACGGGGCCTGTTATCGGCGCCCCGCCGACGGTTGCGGTCTTTGTGATGGCAAGCCCGCTGGTCACTGCCGCCACCGGCACGGTGACGTCGGCGCTGTGGGACGTGCCGCCAGCTGTGGCTGTCGCTATGTTGTACACCGAGAGCCCGTCTGACGCCAATACTGTGTGGTTGCCTGTGTAGGTCTTGGTCGCGCCGACTGCTATGTCGTCGGTCTGGTTGATGCTCAGCAGGGCGTCAACCACGTTTACGCCTGTCAGCGCCACGTTGCCCGTGTTCCTCACCGTGACCGCGTAGCTGATGATGTCGGTTACGTGCGCCATCATACCCGGCACGAACGGCGCCCCGTTGATCGCTGTGACTTCCTTCGTTATGGTGAACGCAGGGGTCGATGCGACCGTCACGGTGACGTCCGCGCTCTTTGTCAGGCTTCCTGCAGTAGCCGAGGCTACGTTGTGTATCGAAAGCCCGTCCGTTGCCACCACTGTGTGGCTGCCTTCGTAGGTCCTGACCGCTCCGACCAAGAAGTTGTCGGTACGGTCGATGCCCAGCAGGGTGTCAACCACGCGTACGCCTGTCAGCGCCACGTTGCCCGTGTTGGTTACTGTTATGACGTAGTCTATCCTCGCGCCAAGCGCAACGGGCCCTGTTATCGGAGCCCCGCCGACGGTTGCGGTTTTCGTAATAGCCAGGTCTGGGTAATCCCCGACCGGTATGGTGACTTCGGCGCTGCTGCTCAGCTCAGATTCGACTGCAGTGGCTACGTTGTGGATCGAACGTCCATCTGCCACCACCACAACATGGTTGCGGGTGTAAATTTTGTTTTCGCCTACTGCCAGGTTTATGGTCTCGTCGATGTCAAACATCGGGTCTGTCACCCTGACGCCTGTCAGCGGAAGCGTTCCGGTATTGGTTACTGTAATTGTGTAGCCGATGTTGTCGGTTACGTGCGCCACCATCCCCGGCACGTACTGCGTACCGTTGATCGTGGCGGTTTTCGTTACTGTCAATCCCCTCACAGTGCCTTCCCATTGGGCGTACAGGTGGATTTCCTTGTTGACGTCTATCCCCAGCTCCGCAAAGGTGTATGTCCCTCCGAGCAGCCTGATGGGTGGCATGTCTGCTGACGTAAGCGTCCAGTACTTGATGGCGTAACCCGGCCGCGTGATGCCGCTGGCGGTCGCTTCGCTCAAGTTCAAGACGGCTATCGGGTCGTCGTAAGACGAATAGTTCCTCAATATGGTAAAGTTAGGGCCATAGTTGGAATGGTAGTATACGGCTATGGCCTCCTCGGGGCTCAGGTACCGCGCCACGAAGTCGATGTCGCCGTCCACCGTCACGGTGCCGCCCGGGTAATAGCTCGGGCCTGTCCCGTTGATGCGCCATCCGGCAAAAACTTTGTTGCCGCTTACCAGGCCTGTGCCCGCAAGCACGGGAGCCAAAACGCCCATCTGGTACCTGTCGTTGTCGACAGGCACGGTTCCGGCCGTCCCATCCCCAATGTAGTAAGTAATCTTGAAATTGTCTGTCTGCCAGTCTGCATAAAGGTCAAGGTCTGCCGTGATCGGCGTCTCGTAGCTGAAGATCATGTACTTTCCGGAGCCGTTGACTTTAAACAGCCAGTTTCTGAGTATGCCGTATCCCGGCACGTTGTCGCCCGGGTTAAACGGCGGGTTGATGTAGTCGTTCAAGTCAGCACCCTGCGTACCCATCAAATCCGGGTTCGGCTGGATGCCGTCCCAGTATCTGACAGTGAACCTGGTCGGCGACCATTTGGCGAACAGCTTGATGTCCGAGTCGGGCATGATGGTGCTGTCAAAATCAAACTCGTCGTAATAGCCCGGATCGAGGTACCAGCCTTCGAACTTGTACGGGAACCCGTCTTCTGTCCTTGTCGGGTCCGCCGGCTTCTTGCCTGCCAGGGATTCCTCGAACATGATGTTGGTCACCGGGCTAATGCTCGTGCCCCCCATGGTGTCGAAGGAGAGGTCGTGCCTGTTCCTGGTGTAGTAGAAGTCAAACCGCGTAGGTATGACGGTGTTGTCGTAAAACCTGTCGGTGTTGAACGTGCCCTCGATGTCCTTTGGCTGAACCATCTGGCTCGCGCTGGAATACGTAAGCGAGTGCTTCGTGCTCTTGACGTAGGTCATGCCGTTGAAGACGATGGTTTCCCCGGTTTCTCCGGGCAACCGCTCGATCCAGTAGTTGACTACCTTGAGCACCGACGCTCCCCAGAACCCGTACACCGTGTAGCCCGGCGAGCTCAGGTCCGTGGGCAGCATGTCCTCCGTGAACGCCAGCCGGTTCGTCGACCAGACGTCTATCTCGGAGTTCGCCTGGCCCATGTGCTGCCAGCCCGCAAACAAGCGGCCCCTTGGGTCGTTGTTCACGAAAGAGGCGCTTCCGGGGCCGTTGTAAGGCCAGATGTTGCTGATGTTCTGCCCGTACTTCACGTCGATGTAATAGCTCGGCGCATAGCTGTAGTATACGCTGCCTTTGTACGTCATCGACGACGCGTAGCCCTCGCTGTTCAAGTCGAAGGTGATCCTGTACACGTTGCGCTTGCAGTATACGTTTACAACCGTTGTGCCGTTGCCCATTATTGTGGTGTTTTCAGCTGTCTGGAAGCTCGCGCACTTCATGGCGAGGCTGCTGTTGGCAGCAGCGCTGCTCATGCCTGTCACGTTTGTCATGGTCCCTGACACGCCTCTGGCGTTCTCGGCATAGGCGAAGGCGTAGACGCCGTGGTCGCCCGGGGTCGGTACGCCCGGCATGTCGGCCTTTTCCAGCCAGTACACTATGCTGTAATCTGTTTCCACAGGGGTCCAAGTCGCACGTACCGTTACGTCGCTCGTAAGCGGCGAGCCGAACGTGAACGTCCTGGTCCTGTCGTTCTCGTACACCCATCCGTTGAACGTATAGCCCATGCGCTCTGGCGGATACGGGTACTTATGATCCGCGTCTGTGACAGGCTGCACAGTGGGCTGCCCCTCCTCGTAGGCCGCTATCTGCAGCTGAGTCCCTTCTGATATGAATATCAGCAAGTACTCGTTTTTAAAGTAGGGCCGCAGCGTGTAGTTCTTGTTCACTGTGAGCGGGAACACCATCGGCACCAGTACGTTGTTTTCGTACCAGTACTGGAAGACAGAGTTCTCGGTCGGCTGACCCAGTTTCTCGTCTGAAATCTGCTTTGCGGTTTCGGCTGATATTGACCCGTTTACCGCCACCAGCACCGACTCCACGACAATGCCCTGGTCGTTTAGGAACTTGACTAGGTACTTGTCGCTGAACCTTGCGTAGAGCGTCAGGTCCGCTGTGATCTGCGTGTGTACGAAATCAAAGCTCGCGTCGTTCGGGTCGCCTGTCGGCGTCGTGAACCAGCCAAGGAACGAGTGCATGCCCGTCGGGTACTGGCTTTCGCTGGGCGGTGCCGGCTCTTCGCAGTATCCAAGGTCGTTGGTCTCAATCACGTAAAGCTGGCTGCCGTTTGACATGAAGCGAACAAAAACGCCGCTTGCGGTAGCCATGGCCGTCATCTCGCCTTCGGCTTCCAAGGCGTCACCGCCTTTCGGCAATTCGGTGGCTTCTGCTTCGTCTGCCTCGCCGGCGCTCTCGACATAGTCAATCTCGCCGATTACCACGACGCCGTCAAGCGTCAGGTTGCCTTCGACGATGATCGCGAACTGTCCGGGTGCGCCTGCCAGCTCAAACTCCCCTGTCAGCGTGATGTCCACGCCAGCCGGGACTGTCAGCGGGTTGCCTGTAAGGGCAATGTCCTGCAAAAGGTTGATGGTGACCGACTCGCCTTCCGGCGCAGTTGCCACAGCGATGCGGAGCTCGCTTTCAAGCGAGACGTCGATCACGCCGTCGGCAGCCGCCGCTTCGCCCGGGGCCGAAAGGCCCTGTTCCAAAAACTCGTCGTCGCCTTCTTCAGCTAAGTACGTGTCTTCGTCCATGTCAGCGGGCTCTGCGACTAAATCGTCTGCATCTTCCGGAGCAGCGGCGTCTTCGTCTCCGTCTTCCGGAACGACAGCCGCTTCGCCAACATCTTCGGAAACCGCGCTTTCGCTTTCCACCGATGCCGCCACTTCAACATTTGACCCCAGGTCGGGCGATTCGTCCTCGCCCGCCAGCGCAGTCGCCGGAATGAGCGAAAACACCATGGACAGCGCAACCAAGATGCTGAGCATCCGTTTCATCGCCAGCCTGTGGCTTTTGAAGTGTCTTTCTTTCATAATTCTTCCTCCTTTCTTTTTTCTTTCGCATAAAAATGCTTGCCTCTTGATATCCCTCTGGTGAATTTTCCCCATACTTGTTCGCTGTTCATCTTGATTTTAAAACTCCAAACAAGTTGATGAATATCGTCTAATATGTATCATAAAATGGCTCAAATGTCAAGAGATTTATCCAAAATTTACTTCATTTATTATGTGCAAAAAAAAATACAATCGCGACAGCGGCTGAAACGCAACGGGTTTTGGCTGCGTTTTTTCCCGTGTACGCAAGCGCGCCCCCTTGATTTTTGCGCAAATTGCCTGTATTATATAATCAAAACGATGCGGAGGGGTTTGGCTTATGATACTCGATGTGGTGGTTGGTTTTATTTTGGTGCTTTCAATGGTGCTTGGGTTCCGGTCCGGCTTTGTGTGGTCTTTCCTCCATATGGCCGGCTGGCTGCTTTCTGTAGTCGTCGCTTTTGCGTTCGCGCCAAAGCTCAGCGCTTTCTTGCTGGAAAAGACCAGCTTCTACGAAGCAATCCACTCCACTCTGTCTGAGCGTTTTGCTGACGCCGTAAACATAGACCGGGTTGCCCACGCGCTTCCAAGCATACTCAAGGACATGACGGAGTCCCTCGCAAAGGAGACGTCAGATGCAGCGTCCGCGTCAGTGGCGGACCTGTTATTTGCGACAG
>WRJV01000145.1 GCA_009778415.1 Clostridiales bacterium
GCGGCGGCACCAGGTCTTACCCCTCGACAAACAAGAGGGCGGCTGCGGCTTGCGTAAACATAGCCGGCATTGAAGTGTACCGCAGCTTTGACTCGGTCACTTTTGAATCAAAAGGCGACCGCAGTGTGCGTCAGGTTCCGTTTGGTGACGTATACGAGTTCGTGTTTGCGCCTGAACCAAAGGCAAAAATTGCCCTGTTCGTGAACGGCAAGCCGGCCGAAGGCGCCGTCGAAAAAAGCGACGGCACGGTATCCTGGTACGCTGACAACACTGACGGCTGCATGGGTTCAGTCCTGCTCAAGCTTGAGGAGGCAGTGAAAGGTTAATATTTTCTGTAAAGGGAGGAAATGAAATGTTTGGCAACGCACTAATCGGGCAAAGCGGCGGTCCGACGTCAGTAATAAATTCCAGCTTGTGCGGCATCATCGAAGGCTGCGTAAAATCAAAAGAGCGGGAAAACCCAGATAGCGCCATCGGGAAGATCTACGGAATGCGCTTTGGGATCGAGGGGTTCATGCAGGATATGACCGTCGACCTGGGCGCACAGCCGGAAGAATTGATCGAGCGCTTGAAGAAGACCCCGTCCAGCGCCCTGGGGAGCTGCCGCTACAAACTCAAAGACGCCGATCTTCCGAAGGTTTTGGCGCAGCTAAAAAAATACGACATCCGCTATTTTTTCCTGATCGGCGGGAACGACACCATGGACACGATCCACCGCGTCGAGAAATACTGCAGGGAGCAGGGCTATGCCCTTTGCGGCGTAGGGGTTCCAAAAACTGTCGACAATGACCTGTTCGCCACGGACCACACGCCTGGCTTCCCTTCAGCCGCCCGGTATGTCGCCCTATCGGTCCTTCAGTCGGGGATTCTTGCCCGCGACATGCAAAAGGTCGATCAATACGTGATTTTCCAGACAGTCGGGCGCAGCGCCGGCTGGCTTCCCGCATCTTCCGCTTGTGCGAAGGCATGCGAGGAGGACGCGCCCCACATCATCCTTTTGCCGGAGCGCCCCTTCGACAAGGAACAGTTTTTGACTGAGGTCAAGCAAGCCTATGACAGGTTTGGGTGGGTAAGCATCGTTTGCGGAGAAGGCGTCTGTTACGCTGACGGCCGTTCCATCAGCGATTCCAGCTCAAAAGACAAGTTTGGCAACGTAGAGTTCGGTGCCATGGCCGGAACCAGCGCAGCGTTTTCGCTTCACAAAATGATCAGCGACACCTTTGGCTGGCGCGGCGAATTCCAAGTGACAGAGTCTCTGCTCATGTGCGCCGCCGACCGGGCTGTGCAGCAGGACTACGACGAAGCATTTGAATGCGGTAAACGGGCTGTTGAGCTTGGCCTATCCGGAACCAGCGGCGTGATGGTTACGATTAACCGGGAAGGAAACGCGCCATACGGCTATTCCCTCGGCACTGCCCCGCTTTCGGATGTGGCAGGCGGCGAAAAGCCCATGCCGGACAACTACATCTGCGACGACAGGCTGTTCGTCACAGAGGAAGCCATAGCGTATTTGCGGCCGCTGATCGGTGAATTGCCGAAGTACCCGCGCCTATAACGGGTAGACCTATAATGGGTAGACCGTTTCCGCGAGCACGTTCCAAGACAGCACACACCCGGCGATTTCGGATTCGCAAGCGGCTTTGATAGTGTTTTCGACGTACTCGGCGCTGGTAGCGCAAAAATCTGCTTTATTGACCTCTACGCCTGAATAAACCCTGCACGGCAGTTTGCCCAGCAGGGTTAGCTGTTTTTTGAAGCATCCATCGCTGTGCAGCTCTTCCGTGCCCCACAGCTCAGCCAGCTTGTCCCCTATGTTGCAGCCGTTTCTTTCAAGCTCGGTTTTCATGTGGACCGCTTCGTAGGGTATGCCTGCGGGAGCGTCGGTAACCCGGTAGATCATCGGTTTGATGAAATCAGCCCATTCAGCCAGCGCCTCTATGTCCTGCCCGAACAGGTACGCGAAGGTTGGTGCAAAGACGTCAAGCCCTACCTCAAGCCCCCTCTGCCTGAACATCCCGACGGCCTTTGCCACTGACTCCGCCATCAGCTTCGCCCTTGCCGCAAACAGCCTGTCGATCAGCGCGTTTTCAAAGGAGTAGCGCATGCCATGCAGAGCCTTTGGAATCAGGAAGCTTTTGTTGCTGCTCTCCATAAGCTCCATGAACTCGCCCATGTCCACGCCCTCGCTGTTGTAATAGCCTGTACACCTCTTGCAGTAGCACCCCATGCCTGACTCAAACCCGTTGCCAAAGGACGAAAACCTTATCTTGTCCAAAAACACCCCGTCAAACCCGCACCCGCTGAAATACCTGTCATAGCACTCTGCGGCAAGCCCGATGTTGCCGGGTTCGCTGGGGCATGCGAAAGTAAAGTCGTCTTCTGCGCCGGAAACCGCGCCCGCGTGTTTGTGCCCCAGGTAATCTGTGGCAACCACAGCCTCCTCCCCCAGCTCGGAAAACACCGGGAGCCAAAGAAAAGCCTTTTTTTTCATCTCATGCAGCGTTGAGGTGATCTTGCCATACGGTGCGCCCGCGTTCCAGCCGATGATTGCGGATTCTGCCCCGGACCTTTCGATGGACGATATCAGTTTTTCCGTGTCCCCGTCCGTATATGCCTTAGTGCTTGAAAGGCCTCCGGTAAACGCCTGCACGATTGTCCTCATAGATCGCCCCACGTGCCCGAAAGGCTGCCTCCATTGCTTTCTACGACTTTGCTGTAATAAGCCGCGCTGTCCTTTGGTGTGCGCTCCAGGGTCTGAAAGTCCACGTAGACAAGCCCAAACCGCTCGTTGTACCCGCTGTTCCATTCAAAATTGTCGAGCAGGCTCCAGTGGAAGTACCCCAAAAGGTCCACCCCGTCCTCGGCAGCCCGCGCCAAGGCAAGCAGGTGCTTCTGAATGTAGTCGATCCGCGAAGAATCATGCACTTTGCCGTCCAGCGACACCGTGTCGATTGCGGAAAGCCCGTTTTCTGTAATCACAATCGGAAGCTTGTACCGCTCATACAGGTATTTCGGCGCCCAGTACAGGCACTCCGGCGTCACCGGCCAGGAAAACCCGGTTTTGGCGTGGCCGGGCCCGTAGGGCACGACCTCGTACCCGCTGCCCCCGGCCTTTACCGGCGCGCTATTGTATATGTTCTGCCCGTAGACGTCGATGGGCTGGCTGATCAGCTCCATGTCCCCGGGCTTTATCTTTGGCATAAGCGGCTCAAGCTGCTCCAGCGCTTTTTGTGGGTACCTGCCCAGGATTACTGGGTCGCTCCACCATGCCACCGAAAAGGTCCAGTCGCCTTCATTTACATCAAACGTAGCCTCTCTGGCGGCTTCAACGTCGTAGGGGCGCTCAGATGCAGGGTGGTAGTACCTCCCTGTGGGCGCGTAGCCTATCGCCGCCCCCGGCGCCGACGCCCTGATGGCCTGAACCGACTTGCCGTGGGCAAGCATAACGTTGTGAGCCATGGCAAGGCAGTCCTTCACCGGGAACTTGATCCCCGGCGCGTGGAAAGTGTCGAAGCAGGATATTCCGATGAAGCATTGTGGTTCGTTTAGGGTGAAGATGTTTTTGACCCTGTCGCCGTAGCGCCTCGCCAGCAATTCCGCGTATTCTGCAAACCATCCGGGGCTGTCGTCGTTTAGCCACCCTCCCCTGCAAAAAAGCGCGTAAGGGTAGTCCCAGTGGAAAAGCGTCGCGTGGGGCATTATTCCGTGCGCCATCATGCTGTCGATGAGCCGGTCGTAAAACTCAAGGCCTTTCTGATTGACTGCCCCAGTGCCTTCGGGAAGCAGCCTGGGCCATGCGAAGGAAAACCGGTAGTTCCGGATGCCCAAGGACTCCATGATGGAAAAATCCTCGTCAAACCTGTGGTAATGGTCGCAAGCCACGTCGCCCGTGTGGCCGCCGTATACCCGGCCGGGCTGGCGGCAAAACACGTCCCACACCGATTCGCCTTTGCCGTCCTGACAAGCGGCGCCTTCAATCTGGTACGCGGAAGTCGCGGCGCCCCAAGCGAAATCTTTTGGAAATAGCTCTTTCATCCTTTGATCGCCCCCTCTAGCAGGCTCTTTTGTATCTTTTCGCTAAACAGCATGTAGATGAATATGACAGGTACCGTGGCGGTGACCAGCCCTGCGCCGATGAACCCCAGCTTCCGCGCGTGTACACCGACAAAATCCAGTACGCCGACGGTTATCGTTTTCAGGTCGTTGACGTCCACGTAAGTCTGCACCAAAAGCAGGTCGTTCCAAGTGCCCATCACCGTGAATATGCTGGCGGTGGCCAGCGCGGGCATTATGAGCGGTATCATTATCCGCCAGAACAGGCCGAAAATGCCGCACCCGTCAATAAGCGCCGCCTCCTCAAGCTCCCTGGGGATAGCCTTGAAAAAGCTGACGAGTATCATCGTGCTCATCGGTATGGCGAACGCTACGTACACGATGATGAGCCCTACGTAGGGCACGTTCCTAAGATGCGTCGCCTCCAGGACTTGGTAGAGCGGCAGCAGCGCCGCGTGAGGCGGTATCATGATGCCTACCACGAAGAACATCAGCACGAAGCCCGAAATCTTCCATTTCATGCGGGCGATGGCATAGGCCGCCATGGCCGTCAGTATCCCGACCACAAAGACTGTCGCCCCTGTATATATCGCCGAGTTGATCAAGTACCTCGGTATCGTCGAGTGGGAGAACACGGTAGCGTAATTCTGCCACTGGAACACTGCGGGCCACCCGAGGATGTTGTCGCTCATCAGTATGTCCGCATTGGACTTCAGCGAGAACATCACCAGCCAGTACAGCGGGTACAGCTGCACAATAGCGAACAGCACAAGGCCTGTCACGGCAATTATTGTTTTTGGTCTCGGTTTGTTTTTCATAGCAGCACCCTCACGACATCGAAGCGTTTTCTTCTGACTTTTTGAACAGCCCGTTTATCAGGTAGCTTAGCACCAGGCACACCAGCACCA
>WRJV01000146.1 GCA_009778415.1 Clostridiales bacterium
GTAGTTGGTAGTTGAGTGATTTATTTTAAATAACGGAGGATTAAAACATGGCAATAAAGGAAAAATGCCCGGTATGCGGACTGGACATTGCGGACTGCGTTTGTGAAGAGGAAGAACCGGATTACCTGACACTTGAGTTTGACGACGGCGAAGAAGTCGAATGCGAGATAATGGGCGTGTTTGATTGTGACGGGAAGGAATACATAGCTTTGCTTCCAGAAGACGGAAGCGACGATGTTTTTATTTACGGATACAAAGAAATCGGCGGCGACGAATTTGAGCTGATCGACATAGAAGACGACGCGGAATTCGAGAAAGTCGTTGCTGAGTTCGACAAGGTAGTCGCTGAAATGGAGGAAGAAGAGTAAGGCTGCGCCTTAAACGGAAAAATGGCTGAGACACTTGGTGGCAACAGGAGTGTCAGCTTTTTTTGTTGTGCTGCGCAGGGAATTCAGATTTTCTGACTACCCGCAGGCATTAGGAGCGCCTCGCGCTCCTAATGAAGCCGACCCCGACAAAGGCAGAAACAGCCGCCCCTGTCAGCAAGTACGACTTGTAGCCCATTATCGCCAGGCTTGCAATGCAAACGACAGAAAACAACAACAGGAATATCCCAAATGCAAGTTTTGATTTGTTGAAACTCATATGTATCAGCCTCCGCTGCAGTGTATCTGGAGCAATTATATCACACAGCGGGGAGAAATAACAACTAATTTTATATTAACGGAGGGCAGCATGAAAGAGTACGATGTCATAATAGCCGGAGCGGGCGCCAGCGGAGTGTTCATGTCCTATGAACTCACGAAAGTGAAGAACAGCGCCAGAGTGCTGATGGTCGAGAAAGGGCGGCCCCTATCAGGGCGGGTGTGCCCGATAAGCGCGGGAAAGACAGAAACGTGCATAAAGTGCAGCCCGTGCCACATTATGAACGGGTACGGCGGCGCAGGCACGCTGTCCGACGGGAAATACAACATCACCACACATTTCGGAGGGGAACTCCACCAGTACGTGGGCGTCGACAAAGCCATAGAGCTGATGGAGTACGTGGACGAAGTGATCTGCGACATGGGCGGCAGCGAGGCGAGGCTGTATTCGACTGATTCGTCCGACTTGAAAACAATCGCTCTGAAAAACAACCTCCACATGCTCGACGCAAAGGTCAGGCACCTTGGAACGGACAGGAACATCGGCATACTTCAAAAGATTTACGATTACACAAAAGACAGGATCGACATTGAATTCGACACGGCCCTCGCTGATGTCTGCGCACTGCCGGGCGGCGGGTACATTGTGAGGACCGGCGATGGTGAAGAATACAAGAGCAGCCAGCTTGTGCTTGCCGCAGGGCGCTCAGGTTCGAACTGGATATCGGGCATCTGCGACAAGATGGGCATAGAGCAAAAAAGAAATCGCGTCGACATCGGTGTGCGGGTTGAGCTGCCGGCAGTAATTTTCAAGCACATCACAGACGAAGTCTACGAGAGCAAAATCGTGTTCAAGACAGACAAGCACAACGACATGGTCAGGACGTTTTGCATGAACCCTTATGGCGAAGTCGTCACGGAAAACACGAACGGCATCGTGACGGTCAACGGCCACAGCTACGCAGACCCGAAGCTGAAGACAGAGAACACCAACTTCGCGCTGCTGGTTTCCAACAAGTTCACGGAACCTTTCAGGGACAGCAACGAGTACGGCGAATCCATCGCAAAACTGTCGAACATGCTGGGCGGCGGCGTACTGCTCCAGAGGTTTGGCGACTTGGTAAAGGGCAGGAGGAGCAACGAGCGCCGGATGGAGAAATGCTTTACACGGCCTACGCTGAAAGCTACTCCGGGGGATTTGAGCCTCGTAATACCCAAAAGACAGCTTGACAACATCATTGAGATGATATACGCCCTCGACAAGATCGCCCCGGGGACCGCAAACGAAGACACGCTGCTTTACGGGGTGGAGGTCAAGTTCTACAATTCGAGGGCTGACGTTAACGAAAACCTTGAAACCATTTCGGAGGGGCTCTACATACTGGGCGACGGCTCGGGCGTTACGCATTCGCTTTCCCAGGCCTCTGCCAGCGGCGTGCATGTGGCGAGGATACTGGCAAAAAAATATATGAAACCTTGACGAACATGGTCAAGAACGGTATAATATACGTAACTTGAAGCGCGAGGCGCAAACAATACTGATACAAGGGAGGGTGATACGGGCACATAAGAGAGGTTAACCACGTTCCTTGAAAAACGAGGCTGAAAAGGTCGAACCTCAACGACAGAGCAAAAGAGGCAAATTCTTGTAAGACATGCAAATGACAACAGTTACTGAGAATATTTTTGAAGGAGGTATACTTAATGAAAAAGAGTAACAAAGCTGCAAGAATTGCTATTTCTTTATTGTTAGTGCTATGCTTGGCGCTGCCGACGGTTTTTGCAGCGGCAGAGGACACAGCCCCTGCGAGGGTCAAGATCCCGGTAGTGGAAGTACTGGCATACGGGGATGCAGAAGCAACCACACTGATTCAAGCCGGGCTTGACATCATCGACGTCGAACAAGACGGCGACATCTACATCTTCACCATAATGGTTAAAGATTTTGAAAAGGAGTACTTTGCGGCAAACGACACCAAATATTTGGTTATACAGGAAGACGCGACAGCTGACGTGGAGTGGCTTGGCTACGAAATGGCAGACGGCGTTGCAAAAGCTGCCGCCGACGACCCGCAGCCGATTCCGGGCATGCCGCAAAACGGCAACAACGTAATTGCGCAGCCGAGCCTGACGGTCAACCCCAATGCGGTGTTTGACCCGACAGGCGTCCTTTTTGACGACAAATACGGCTTCCCTGTGCGCCGCGGATACAGGACCGTGACCGAATACTACGCCGAGTCAAACTACCTGGCGATGGCGTTCCCTGACCTAGTCAAAAAATACGTGATAGGCAGATCCTATGAAAACGTGCCTATGATCGCGATTGAAATCAGCAGTGCGCCGGGTTCCAACGACGGAAGACCGGGTGCGTTAATTCAGGCGGGCAACCACGCTAGGGAATGGCCCACCAACGAACTTGCGCTGAACACGATGTGGTACCTAGTGACCCAGTACGGCAAGAACGACAGGGTCACCGAGCTTCTCGACTCTACCACTTGCTGGTTCCTGCCGGCGACAAACCCGGATGGCACAAATTACGACCAGAGGACCAGCCCAGGCTCTTGGCGCAAGAACAGAAGGGCAAACGGCGGAACGTCATATGGCGTCGACGTCAACAGGAACTGGCCATACGGCTGGGGCTCCAACAACGGGTCAAGCAGCTCCACTACCAGCGACACGTACCGTGGCACTGCAGCCAGCAGCGAGTACGAAGTTCAGGCAGTGACCAGCCTTTACGAAAGCAACCAGATCGTAACGTCCCTGTCCGGGCACACATCCGGGCAGCTGATCATCTACGCGTGGGGGCACAAATTCAACCAGCCGGGCACAAACGCGCTGCTTGCAAAATTGGGGCGCGAGCTTGCGGATTACAACCTGCATGCAGACCAGTACAGCGAGAGTTTGTACGCAGCCAGCGGCGACCTCTGCGACTACGCCTACGGCGCAGTGAGGGCGCTGCACTACACGGTTGAGCACTACAGGTCCTTTGTCCCCAACTACAACGGGACAAACATGAACAGGGGATACCCCTCATACAACGACCTCTTCCAAGGCACACAGAGGAACTTCCCTGTCACTTACTCCACGAATGCAACAGGCAGGGCGCCTACCACCGACCTCATCGCGCCGGTAGGGTTTATTGACGACCCGGACCTCTTCCGCACAGGCTACGGCGGCCCTGAAACAATGATGACCGCCGCCAAAGTCAACGCACTTCCGGCTGACTTCCTAGCCGGCAAGATATTCATCACCCCCCAAGGGTCAAGCACTACTGTCACAAGAGACGTTATCCTAGCAGCTCAGGCCAAAGGCGCGGTCGGCGTCTTGTTCTGCGGTGCCAGCTCCGGCAACTACAGCGGCGGCTACGCCCATTACACGCCCAGCTGGACAGCAGACACGAACGTCCGCATACCGGTGGCCGGAACCAACAAGGGGTATGTCAGGGAACTGTACGAGAGGGCCAAGGCTGGCGAACCCAACTCCCTGAAGCTTACCGCCAACACGGAAAACACCGAGTCCATGTACTGGCAGTTTGAAAGGCAGATCGGCGCATATATGCACCTGATGGATTCTGCCAGGGTATACGCCGCGCATGTAAAAGGCAAAATCACCGACAACAAAGGCGGCCTGATTCCTGAAGCTACGCTGAACCTTGCGGTTGAGATTGACAACAACCTGCAGGCGTCCAACAGCGGCACCGGCCTTGCCGGCAGCCCGCTCAGGTACCTGCCACTTGGCTCAATGACGAGCACCCACACAAGCACGTACAATGTCTCAGGCGGCGTGTACGACTGGTCTGTGGTGCCTTCTGTCCAGCCGGTGCTCGAAGACTATCCGATACCTGAAAAGCCATATACGATCACGGCATCAGCAAACGGGTTCTACGATGGCACAAAAGACGCGATGGTCGAATGGTACCAGGACGTTGTAGACAACGTGAACTTCGCACTGCAGCCGGCTGTGTCCAGCACATTCGACTTCGGCAAGGCATGGGGGCCTGTGGGCACCGTGACAGTGCCGTTCTCAACCCATAGCCCAGACGGCTCGGTGGGCGTAATCGACGGCGCGGCCGTGACCGCCACAGTGGGCGGCCTGCCCGTGGCAGTGAACTCGCTGGGCGGCGGCAACTACACGGCCACCTTCGACCCGGCTGACTTGAACTTAGGCACCGACAGCGCAGAGCTGGTCATCAACTTCGACGGCGGCGCGGACCACACCGCGTTCTCTGCGAACATCGATTTTGCCTGCGTATACGTGGACCTTGGAGTCGACAACGTGAACTACATCAACGGCGACGTGAACTACACGGTGTCGCTGC
>WRJV01000147.1 GCA_009778415.1 Clostridiales bacterium
CATCTCTATGTCGCCACTGTCAGGAGTAACGTTGTTTGTCTATTTTCCTCTCTAACGCGGGCGATGCCCGCGCACCGCGCATATGCGCGGTGTTTAATGACTTCCGGACAAAGAATACTCTTGTTTTTTGTTTGTGATTTTAGTCCGTCAGTCACTAAAAACTTTTCTGTGGTTGTGCTGGTCGCCGTTGCGTGAGCGTAACTTGCGTTGAATAATAGGAAACATCATAAAAATTTATTCTACGTTTAAAAAGCGTATTGACCGACGGCAAAATCTTTGATAGACTCAAGTTGAACCGCACATTTGGCTAATAAAGAAGGTTAATTATGGGGAAAGAATACGTCTACATGGGCGCTAAATTGAAATGCCCGTTTGGGTCAGCTGAAAGCAAGCTAATGATGACTCCGCAGCACCGAGTGCAGACGGGCTCGAAATTCAAAGCTAACATTGGCGACGCCAAGCCATTTGTCAATATTATGCCCTTCGGGCAGTGCAAGTCGATGACCAACCCCACTGTGGCTGCTGCCACTGCGGCCGCCCAAGGGAAATTGCAGCCTATGCCCTGCACTCCGGTATGCACTGTGTGGATTGGTGGCAAAGCCGATCAACCTGTGGATACGATGCCTGCCCTGATGAGCGACGACACCCTGTTGTGTACCTTTGGTCAAGGCATGATTGAGATAAAAGACAGTGGGCAAGATGGAGCGAAAAAGGGTAAGGCTGATGGGCCAGTGCCGATACCCAACAACAAAGGGGAGTCAAAGGGAGGTTCTTACAAAGACTGCAAAAAGAACAGCGATGGGAGCACGGAAGAAGTTCATCATATGCCAGCAAACTCAACAAGCGATCTCAAAACAGGGGATGGCCCTGCAATCACCATGGACAAAGAAGACCACCAAAAAACAGCAAGCTATGACAACAAACCTGGGTCTAAAGACTATCGTGACACTCAAAGGAAACTTATTGAGCAAGGCAAATTTAAAGAAGCGATGCAAATGGACGTTAAGGACATTCTTGGCAAATTCCCGGGCAAGTACGACAAACACGTAGAAGCTGCTTTAAAATATGCAGATGAACTTATATCGAAAGGGGTAATTAAATGAGAAAATTTGCAATAAAGCCGCTCATTTCAGTTGGGGAAATAAAATTCGGCATGGACCGTAGCTCAGTAAGGGAGATTCTTGGCGATTACTCGGAATATCGAAATCGTCCAGAGGACGTTAACACCGCAGACAGTTTTGACATTTGCCAAGTGTTCTATTCTGAAAGTGATGGAGTTGAATTTATAATGTTCCACGAACTTGATGACATTGAACTCCGATGGGGCAATCAAGCACTCAACAATATGACAAAGGATGAGCTTGTTTCTTTTTTTACTCTTCTCGATGACAACCTCAGCATAGAAGCGGACATGGTGAGTTTTGAAAGCAATAAATTAGGGGTAGCTTGCTATTTTGTTAAGGATATTGACTTTGATGAAGACGACAATGAGATAGAATTTGAAAAAGTTGAAACCATAAGCTTTGCCATAAAGGATTTTTGGACATAAACAGAAAGAAACTAGGAACTAAGGTGACCTAATGAAGGAATATGGCGACGAGCTGTTTATTTTCGCGATGGCGTTGCAGGCAAGCGAAGACCGCGAGGAGGAAGAAGACGAGCAAGACGAAAGCGAAATAAGCGTACCCTTTGAGCTAAAACCGCCACCGAGCGCTACTGCAGAACAAAAAGATCAAATGAAAATATACTTAGAAGGGTACTACGGGGCGATGAACGGGGCTTGGCCAAATTTGATTGTCGCCATGACCCAGGTCAAGCAGGAGCTTATGGAACTGGACGCTGGCGATGCTTCATTGTATTTTTTACCAGAAGCAGCTGCCGAAGAAGTGGATTTGATAATGGCCGAAATCAACCTAGGTTGCCTGATAGATCAGCATCACGCCGATTTCATGAGGGCGGCAAATGGCTGGAAAGGCTTTTACCAATCAATTGACCTGTTTGGGACGGATGATCTCGCGTGCCCTCAAATAATGCAAAACGCCTTTTCACGTTTGAACGCAGTTCCAAGCCACGTCATCGAACCGACCGGATTTTTACGAGAAGACTTGCTGCCTTTAGCAGCATCAGGAACAAGCAGCGACTTGTGCGTCATAACCAAGCAAACAGCCAGTAGGCCGGGCAAAGTGATATGGATTACAGGAGAAAAGGCCCGCCTGTTCCCGAATTTTGAAGAGTACTTTCGGGCAATGACAGATAACTACCGTTTGATGCTGCTAGAACTGTCAAATGAGCAAAAAAGCAGCCCAGCGGAACAATAAAGCAAAAAAACGATCATTAGTTATAAACAGGGAGGTGAGACAATAGTGAAACCTATCAATGACGGCAATTTTACAGTTGCCCCCTTTGAGTTTGACAGCATACAGGAACTCCGAATCGAACGAAACTTAAACGAGCATGCAACGCTGCATGTAAAGGGCGTTGTTAAAATCGACTGGAAAGACATGCCTGTCACGGATGCCACGGAATACACCAACGTCAAATGCGAGGCTGACGGCAACGTCTATTTCAGCGGCATCTTGCAAAGCGTGGCAATTACATGCGAGGACGACGTGTACTACTTGGAAGCGAGTGCCATATCGCATACTATCAAGCTTGACACGCAGAGGCACAAAAGGGCTTTCCAAGACACCGGCGCAACTTACCCTGACATCGTAGGTGCCATAATAAGCGAAGGTGGTGGCCTAGTCAATTATCATGCGCCAGCTAACCCTGTCGACCGCATACTTGTGCAGTACGACGAAACCGACTGGGAATACGCCAAAAGGCTGGCTTCCCACACCCATGACGTGCTGACGCCCGTATCAAAAAGCGACACGCCTGAATTCCATTTTGGGGTTGAAGACGAAAGCTGCGCCGGGGAGATAGAGACTGCCAGTTTTTCCGTATTCAAAGATTTTAACTTGCTGCGCTCAAGATCAAATGACGAACAGCCCCTTGACGAGGACAGCATCACCATGTACAAGGTGAAAACAGACGATTTTTCATATGGCATGTACGATGTGGGTGAAAAAGTGAGGGTCAACAAGAAAGACTTGTACGTGCGACAGGCCGTGCTGAGCTTGGAGCAAGCTGTCATGTGCTGCGCATACACGCTGGCACCGAAGAACGCCATTACCGCGCCCAAAACATTCAACAAAAATATAACAGGTTTAGCTCTCAAGGGGATTGTCCAAGTCGTTGAAAACGACGACGTGAAAATGGATTTGGCAATTGACTACCAGCCCGGCACTGTCCAGTTCTTTAAATACGCCACTGACTACAGCCCGGAAAGCCATACAGGATGGTATGTCATGCCTGAGGTCGGAGACACCGTGTTCCTGATTTTCCCGTCTGAGGACGAAAAGGATGCACATGCGTCAAGCTCAATGAGGCAGAGCGGAACAGGCAAGACAGGCGACCCGCTGGTAAAATTTCTGAGGACACCGTATGGCAAGGAAGTCAAACTGGAAGAAAAGGAAGTCCTGATAACCGGCAAGGATGACGAAACCTATATCAAGATCAATGAGGACTCCGGCATCGAGATTTACACGCTGAAGCCCGTCAAGATTTTTAGCGATGAAACTATGGAGATCACCAGCACGGGCGACATGAGCATTGAAACCAAAGCAAACTTGAAAATAACCGCCAAGGACTCCATCGATATGGTTTGCGGCGATGGCGAGGAAAACAGGATATTGATTACGCCGTCAGACGGCATAAACGTCAAAACGGTTGAGGAATTGAACGTGCTGAGCAACAAAGACACGAACGTCGAAAGTAAAATCAAGATATCATTAACATCTGCAGACGACATGATGATTAATTCAAACAACAAGCTCCTAGCGTCGGGCAAGAAAGCCGTCACGCTGACCAATGGTGGAAACGCGGTAGCCATGACTCCGCTCACAGGCATCGCCATGGCCTCTGCAATGAAACTGGCTATGGCAAGCAGGGGCGACGCGACTCTAGCCAGCAGCAAAGGCCTTAACCTGACAGCCCTCAAGGACCTCAAATCAAAAGCTGGTGGAAAACTTGTAGAGTCGGGTAAATCCGCAGTGGAGGTGTCTGGCGGCAGCAGTTCCGTCAAGCTGGCTGCCGCCGGTGTAGACATAAAGGGCTCATCAATAAAGGAGAATTGAGATATGCCATGCCATAAAAGGGGGGACTGCAAATGCGTTTGTTGAAGATATTGCGGGCAGCTTTCACCGCTTGCGCTTTTGTTATGTTCGGAATGGGAGATATTGGACCTGGCGCAGACGGCAAAGGAGATGGCGGTAAAACGGCAGAAGGCAATGCTGACGATAAAGCACAAGAGAAAGACAAAGAGGTCGCTGACTCTGCTAAATTGCGAGAAAACATGAAAGCACCCCCTGATGGTGAGAAGCCCCCTCCGTACCCCAACGCAGCTCACCATATAGTAGCGGGCAATGATCATGAAGCGCAGGATGCGCGCAAAGTACTGGATGATTTCGGAATTGGCATCAACGACAAAGAAAACGGAGCGTTCCTACGGTACACCGAAAAAGGCACTGGCACGCTCCATAGTGGGCAGCATCATGATGCATACTATCGTACTGTAAATAAAATGCTTAAAGAAGCAAATTCAAAGGAAGAAGCAATTGGCATTTTAGGCGACATAAAAAAACTGTTGCAATCAGGCGCGTTGCCATTATAAACAAGAGGAGGAGATATAAGTTATGAAAGTTTGGCATTTGGATTTTAAAGTAAACGATTATGTAAACCTTTGGTCGGCAGTTAAGATCGACATAGAAACACAACGAACTTTTGACGGCAGAAGCCAGATAAACAACTGGAAACCAGTAAGGGCTGTAATGGTTCATCCGGGTGACGCAAGGCCATTGCCGAACGTGACAGATTTTGGCTCTTTCATCCCAATTTTCGACGCGAAAGCATTGGATGCCCTTATGGTT
>WRJV01000148.1 GCA_009778415.1 Clostridiales bacterium
AGCCTTTGGATATGGGGGCAGGGGAAGAAGCCCGCGCTGCCGCCTTATTACGAGAAGTACAGAGTGACAGGGTCAGCCATATCGGCGGTTGACCTGATCAAAGGCATTGCGATATGCGCAGGCCTTTCGCCAGTCGACGTGCCCGGCGCCACAGGGACGATATCCACCAACTACGAGGGCAAAGCAAATGCCGCGATAAACGAATTCAGGCACGGGAAGGACTTCGTGTACGTGCATATGGAAGGGCCTGACGAGTGCTCGCACCAAGGCGACATTGAAGGGAAGATGGAGAGCCTCAAGCTGATAGACCAAAAGGTGGTGCGGCCCGTTGTGGAGTTTCTGAGAGCGGAGGGCGTGGATTTCAAAGTGCTGGTCGTCCCCGACCACAGGACGCCGATATGCATACGCACGCATTCTGCAGAGCCGGTGCCGTTTGTAATGTACGACAGCACAAAAAAGCCGGTGCGCGACGAAACTAGGGCTTTTACGGAAAAATCAGGGGAGAGGGGGAAATTCTTCGAGAGTGGCGCCGCCCTCGCGGATTACTTTTTCCTAGGGAAGGGATAGAGAAGAACTGCTTAGATGAAAAGAATTGTTTGCATTTTGATTTTTGCCTTGACTATGTCGGCAATGTTCCAGACGGCCGCGTTTGCGGCAACGAACCCGCCCGAGCTGATCGCTGAAACGGCAGTATTGATTGACGCAACAACGGGCGCAGTCCTATATGACAAGAACAAGGACGCCCTGATGGAGCCCGCGAGCACCACAAAGATGATAACCGGCCTGCTGGCTATCGAGAATCTTCCTATGGACAGGATCGTGACGATTGACGCAGAAACCCCGTTCACCGACGGAACCAGGATATACCTCGAAGAAGGGGAGGAGATATCCGTAGAGCACCTCGTCAATGCGCTGATGATAGAGTCGGCAAACGATACGGCAGTGGCTTTGGCAAAGGAAATATCTGGCAGTGTAGAAGATTTTGCGGTATTGATGAACGAGAGGGCCAGGGAGCTTGGAGCGAAAAACCCTTCCTTCAAGAACCCAAACGGGCTGCACCTTGAGGGCCACTTGGTTTCAGCCTACGACCTTGCCATGATAGCGAAAGGGGCTATGAAAAATCAAAAATTCAGGGAAATCGTCTTAACCTACAAGTACACGATACCTGAAACCAACAAAAAAGTCGAGCGGAACATCTACAACAGGAACCGGCTGATATACGACGAGGTTACCAAAGTTTCTGTTAAGGGCGTCATGAGGCCCGCAAGATATGAAGGGGCCACAGGCATAAAAACCGGCTCGACAGGCCAAGCAGGGGGCTGCCTGGTGGCAAGTGCCAAGCGTGAAGGGACTGAGCTGATAGCCGTAGTACTTAAATCAACCGACGCAGGCAGGTACGGCGACTCGATAGCGCTGCTTGATTACGGTTTCGAGAACTATTTCACGTACAAGGCGGTAGATTCAAGCCAAGCACTGGAAGACTTGGAAGTGACACGGGGGGCGGTCAACCACGTCGCCATCGAAATCAAGGAAGACAGCTACATGACGCTGCCTGTGGAGGCGTCGCCGGAGCTTGTAACGACGGAAGCCGTAACGGACGAAATTGTAACCGCGCCGGTCGAAAAAGGGCAGCAGGTTGGGAAAATAGAGATTTACGAAGGCGGCAGCCTTGTGGGCGAAGTCCCGATCGTGGCAGCAGAAAGCGTGGCAGAGGGCATGTTTCTGTCCAGGTTCGGCGTGGAAGACAGCGTTTCGGCGGTTGTTGAGAAATACGTGCTTATCGCTGCCGGCGCAATAGCTTTCTTTCTGCTGCTTATCATATCCCTAAGCATAAGGCAGAAGCTGCGTAGGAAAGCGCTCCGTGAAAAGCGCGCAAGGGAGATTGCGGAGGACAGGGCGAGGAAGCTCAGGGAACTGGAGAAAAGGCAGTGGCCGTATTGACGTGGGACATTGAAGAGAACTTGAAAAAACTCCCGGACAGCCCGGGAGTTTATATGCATAAGGACAAACTGGGGCAGGTGATTTACGTCGGGAAAGCCGTTTCGCTAAAGAGCCGGGTGCGCCAGTATTTCCGCGCATCCGGGAAAGCGGACATGAAAGTCAGGTCGATGGTCTCTCACATCGCCGAATTTGAGTACATTACGTGCGGCTCTGAGATGGAAGCCCTTATACTGGAATGCAACCTGATCAAAAAATACAAGCCCAAGTACAACGTGATCCTGCGGGACGACAAGACGTACCCTTACATAAAGATAACGGCAAATGAGGAATACCCGAGGGTTTTGAAGACGAGGCGGGTGGATAAGGACAACGCCAGGTATTTTGGCCCCTATGCTGACGTAGCCGCCGTCAACGCTGCGATCGATCTGCTAAACGAGATTTTCATGCTCAAAGGCTGCTCTGCGGGAAAGTTCCCCGCGAACGCGAAACCGTGCCTCAACTACCACATCGGCAGGTGCAGGGGCGTCTGCATTGGCAACGTGGACAAGGCTGAGTACGGAAAGGCCGTGGAGCAGGCGGCGGAAATCCTGGGCGGAAGGAACAAAGGTGCGCTTGAATACCTGAAATCGGAGATGGACATGGCAGCGGGCGAATTGAATTTCGAGAGGGCGGCCCAGCTCCGCGACCACATCGAAGCAGTGAAGTCGCTGGGGGAACAACAGCGGGTGGCGCTGCTTGGGCTCCCGGACACCGACATGGTGCTGATCTTGCGCAGCGAAAAATCCCAATACGCAGTGCTGTTTTTCGTTCGGGAAGGGAAGCTGTCAGGCAGGGAGTCCTATCCGCTCATAGCTGAAGCTGGCGAGGAGGCGCGAGACATCGCTGCCGCCTTCATCAAGCAGTACTACATGGATTCCGCAGTGATTCCGAAAGAAGTGATAGTCATGGAGGAAATGCCGGAAAAAGAGCTCCTCGAAGCTTACCTGGCAAAGCTTTCTGGCCATGCCGTGAAGATCACGGTCCCCCGGCGCGGCGACAAAAAGGCGCTTCTCGACCTGGCAAAAAAAGACGTGGGAGAGATGGCAAAGAGCATAGACGAAAAAGCAAAGCTGCAGAGGGAAAGGAAGCGCGAGCTCGGGGCAGAGCTGCACAGAATACTGAGCGGAGGGGAAGACGGGTACTCAGGAGAGGAATACCGGATAGAATCATACGACATATCAAACACGAACGGCGTTGACACGGTGGGCGGCATGGTGGTGTTCGAAGGGGCTGCGCCCAAGAGGAAGGACTACAGGAGGTTCAAGGTCAGGACGGTTTCGGGCGCCGACGACTACGGCAGCCTGCGTGAGGTAATATACCGGAGGTTTGCTAGAGCCCAAGCAGGCGACCCAGGGTTTTCAAGGCTGCCCGACCTGCTGCTGGTCGACGGCGGAAAAAACCAGGTGTCAGCAGCCGAAGCAGTCCTCGGCGCAATGAAGATCAACATCCCCGTCCTCGGCATGGTGAAAGACGACCATCACAGGACCAGGGGGCTTGTCTACGGCGGTGAGGAAACAGACCTCAAAAACAGCCCGGTGCTGTACAAATACATAGGAACAGTCCAAGAAGAAACCCACAGGTTCGCCATCGAGTACCACAGGGGGCTGCGCGACAAAAAAATGCGCTCGTCGGCGCTGGACAACATCGAAGGCGTAGGGGCAAAGCGGAGAAACGCACTGCTTGCGCATTTCGGCAGCATCGAAAGCATCAAAGGCGCAAGCGTCGACGAATTGTGCCAAGTGAAAGGGATGACAAAGGCGGTAGCTGGCAATATTGTGGATTATTTCAACCCAGTCTAGAATGCATCAAAGCAATTCTTCACACAAGGAGTATAAAATAATGCTTGAGGATTTCATTTCATCTGTTGATTCAACTGAAAATATATACGACCTTATCGCATGTTGCAGCGATTCGATTTTTTCAGTCGTCTTGAATGAAGAATTATTCATGGCAGAATACGTTGATTTGCCGCCAAAGTATCAGTGCTTGCGAAGGAATCAGAAGCTTATTATGAAGCAGAGTGGGTCATGGCAGAATGCATCGCTGAGAAAATGGCTCAAAAAAATGAGAGCATACAAAAAACGCCATGAAATTAATCCCAATCTTGATAATTTAAATGTATTATCAGGGTCTATTGTGCGAATATTTGACAGTATCAAGCCAGAAGAAGTTAGCATGTATTACGCTGAATTCAAAAAATCTTTGCTGGTTCTATTGAGGGAGTTCAAATTAGTGGCATTTTTGGAAGATCCCCTTTATAATCAAGCAACAATCCCCTTTTTTGTGTTGAGGGTGCTGGATTCTCTGTTGGCAAAATTACTAAAATTTCAAAAAAAATACTTAGGGCCAATGGGGAATTACAGACGATATAAAACATTGGTATATTTTGCCGATAATCATACTATTATCTCTGAAGCGTCCATGCAATTAGGATTTCGGGGGAAAGTACACCCCGAAAGAATTCAAGACATTGTTGTAAATTTACGATTAGTGCGAGTAGATCAAATTAGCGCGGGAGCCGCTATCCCCAAGATACTCAGAATCGACATCGACAAAGATCAAGCTAATTCGTTAAATTTTTGTGTAACAAACAAACTCTCAATTGCATTTATACCGTATTCAATCCATAGGGAGTTTGCATTCAAACCGTCTATAGGTAGTTCATTCACTATAAAATACAATGATATTGATGAAGAAGTTATGAAAAATCGCTGTCATGCGTTGCTAGACTGCGCTATTCAAGGAGGCGCGAACATTATTGCCTTTCCCGAATACATAATATCTGAAAAAATGTTGCATGAAATAAAGTCTTTTTTAAAAATCAAAATGCTTGAGGAGCCCAAAAGCCTTGAAAAACTAGTGATGGTGATTGCAGGTTCAACGTGGATTGAGAACGATAACAATGTTCTGCACATTTTAAACCGACACGGAACCGAAATCGCAAAGTACTACAAATATTCACCGTTTACAAAACGAGAAAAATCAAGGCAAACACGTGATATTTT
>WRJV01000149.1 GCA_009778415.1 Clostridiales bacterium
CTTATGGCGTTTACTACGTCGCTTAAGTCGCTTCTCATAAGCACGATGTCAGCGGATTCAACAGCTATGTCCTTTCCGGTTCCGATGGCAATGCCGACGTCTGCGCGGGCGAGCGCCGGCGCGTCGTTGATGCCGTCGCCGACCATGGCCACTTTTTTGCCCTCGCTTTGCAGCAAGCGGACTTCGCGCTCTTTGTCCTCCGGCAGGACTTCCGCGATTGCCCGCTTCAGTCCGGCCTGCTTTCGGATAGCTTCTGCCGTCAGGCTGTTGTCGCCGGTCAGCATGATTAGGTCAAGCCCCATTGAGCCAAGCTCCTTGATCGCTTCGCCGCTGGTGGGTTTGATCGTGTCCGCCACTGCGACGATGCCTATCAGCGACCTGCCCTTGGCAAAATACAAGACGGTCTTGCCGCTTTCTGAAAGCCCTTCTGCCATACTCTCTAAAGCGGCAGTGTCGATACCGTACTCTAGCATCATCTTCTTGTTGCCGCCATACACCCGTGTTCCGGAAGCAGCTCCCGTAATCCCTTGGCCGGGCAGCAGCTGGTAATCTTTGACTTCTTTCATAACGGCGTTTACCGCTTCCGCTTTTTCCACGATTGGCTGCGCAAGCGGGTGCCCGGACAGTTTTTCGAGTGAAGCCGCAAACCCAAGCAGTTCGCTTTCGCTGACTCCGCACGGGACGACGTCTGTCACAGCAGGCTTGCCCTCCGTCACCGTGCCGGTCTTGTCAAGCACTACAACCTGAACGCTGTGCAGCGCTTCAAGGGCTTCGGCCGACTTGATCAGTATGCCGTTTGAAGCCCCCCTCCCGGTCCCCACCATGATTGCGGTCGGTGTTGCGAGCCCCAGCGCACAGGGGCAGGAAATGACGAGCACGGATATGGCGGCAGTCAGCGCAAATTCAAAATCGCGCCCGGCCAGCAGCCACGCTGCAGCCGTGCAAACGGCGATTGCAATCACCACAGGGACAAAAATGCCGCTGATTTTGTCTGCAATTTTGGCAATAGGCGCTTTGCTTGAGGTCGCTTCCTCCACGAGCCGGATAATCTTTGACAACGCTGTGTTTTCACCCACAGCTGTTGCCTCCATCTTGAAATAGCCGGATTTTACCAATGTGCCGCCGGTTACCTTGTCGCTGTTCTTTCTCTCAACATACATGCTTTCCCCGGTGATCGCTGATTCGTCGACAGAAGCGCGGCCGTCCAAAACGACGCCGTCCACCGGAATAGCCTCGCCCTCCTTGACTATAAGCACATTACCGACCTTAACGGCGTCAATTGGCAGTGTCTGCTCTGTGCCGCCATATAGCACTGTCGCCGTTTTTGGCGCCAAACCCATAAGCTTTGATATAGCGGTGGCGGTGCCTTTTTTCGCACGGGCTTCCAAAAATTTGCCAAGCGTAATGAGCGTCAAAATTATGCCTGCGGATTCAAAGTAGAGGCTCATCGAGAATTTGTGGATCATGTCTGCATCGCCGTGGCCGAAGCCCCATGCTATTTTGTATATGGCAAATATGCCGTACAGGACAGCCGCGCCGGCCCCGATGGCTATCAGCGAATCCATGTTTGGCGCTAGGTGAAAAAGGTTTTTAAAACCGGCTTGAAAATACTTTTGCCCCGCGAACAAAATCGGCAGCGTCAGCAAAAATAGCGTAAACGCGTAAATCATCGCGTTTCCCATGCCTGTCAAAAAAGCAGGGAGCGGCCACCCCAGCATCTCGCCCATTGATATGTAAAAAAGCGGGGCAGCGAAGCAAAGGGAAACGACCAGCCTGTTTTGAATGGCCATCGCATCAGACCGCGCTGAGCCTTCCGGCTGGGCAGCCTGTTTTTTTGCGCTGTCCGTTTTTGGCACCGCGCCATAGCCAATATTTTCAACAGTTTTGGCGATTTGCTCTGCGTTTGTACGCTCCGTGTCAAATACCACTGACATGCTGTTTGTAAGCAGGTTTACGGCGACCTCCCCCACCCCTTCAAGCTTCGCGACGCTTTTTTCAATTCTGGCCGAGCAGGCCGAACAGGTCATGCCTGTCACGTCAAATATCGTTTTCTCCATCTGGAATCCCTTTCTTTTGCTTTTTTGATGTTACCGTGCCAATATTCTATCATTTTTTGGTGCCTTTGTCTTGGATTGCTTTGTTTTTTTTTGCTATTCGCCACCATACTGTAAGAAAGTGAATAATTCTTTCCACATATTCGAGTAGTCTAAATAAGAAAGGGTATATAATACGTACTTGGAGGCTAAAAAATGAACTTGATAAAACATGTGCTCACACTAATAGCATTGTTTTCGCTTGTAGCCCTGATGTGCGAACCGATTTTGGCTGCTACCTTGCCATCCGGCATTCCTGATGAAAAGCTTGAGCAAACCATTGACAACTTTGTTGAGGAGCACATAGGCACGACAGCAGCAATTTCAATTTCGGTGTTCGACAGAGACATTATACATTTTCAAAAGTCATATGGCTATTTGAATATTGAGGAAAAAGTTGAAAACAATTCCGATGCAGTCTTCGAATGGGGGTCAATAACAAAGCTGTTCGTATGGGTAACCGTCATGCAACTTGTTGAAGATGGAAAAATTGATCTTAATGAAGATATTCGCACATATCTGCCGGAAGGATTTTTACGTAAACTAAAGTACGATGACCCAATTACAATTTCCCATCTGATGAACCATTCAGCCGGCTGGCAGGAGGTTCAAATTGGCATGACCGTGCCAGAGGGGGGCGAGGTAAAGGAACTTGGAGATTCTTTGAAAATTCTTGAACCTGTGCAAGTTTTTAGGCCGGGCGAGTATACTGCGTACTCA
Source organism: Clostridiales bacterium (assembly GCA_009778415.1). Taxonomy (GTDB): domain Bacteria; phylum Bacillota; class Clostridia; order Peptostreptococcales; family Anaerovoracaceae; genus WRJK01. The sequence continues at coordinate 2,814 of WRJV01000149.1, forward strand.
AACTATGGCGCCGCATTGGCGGGATATATTGTTGAGCGAATTTCAGGAAAACCTTTTTACGAGATTGCCCATGAACGCATTTTTGACCCGCTTGAAATGAAACATACCGCAATTAAGCCTGACTTATCAGACAACCAATGGGTTAAGGAACGCAGAAGACTGCTTATAGGCTACACGACAGATTTGCATGGTTTAGGCTCACAGCCCTTTATAACGCCGTTGTACCCTTGCGGCCAAACTGTAGGAACCATTTCAGATTTGTGTAAATTCGCCATGGCTTTACTTCCTGACGAAAATGGCGAATCTGTGTTGTTTAATAAGCCCGAAACACTGGCTGAGCTATTCTCTCCAACTCTATATTATTCTGATGAGGAAACAGCTAGGTTCTGCCACGGCTTTTGGGTTCTGTCAGGCTGTCAGGGTAATGTAATAGGGCATGCTGGAAATACAACCTCTTGCTCGTCTATGCTGGCTATTGATCCATATGCCGGAGTGGGTGCAGTTTTAATGACAAACCAACAGCAAGAGGGGATTTACAACTATGGCTTGATCTATGAAATATTCGGTGAAAAAGGCCTTACAGTCACCGAAAATATGACAGATGAAGATATTTCTGGTATTTATTTCCCCTCACGAAGTATTTTTATGGGCATTCTTAAGATTTCAGGATTATTTCAAGCGACCCCAGTCCAAAAAAACGACGATAATTCTCTATTCAACCCCTTGGGAGGAGCTGCCTTTGAGTATGTAGCACCAGGCGTTTACAGAGGAACACTAGGAGATATGGTCATACCAGCTTATGCAGAATTCAACCAAGCAGGGCAAGTTCAGAAAATATCTATGACGCCTTTTGATTATATTCCGACAATTTGGGGCTTGGTTATTTTTGATATTGCCACCCTAGTGTTTTTTGTCATCGCTGGATTATACGGATTGGTTGCCCTGATAGTTTTGCTTGTTAACAAAATCCGAAAGAAGCCGATGCTGATGGGTGGTCTGCGCACGGCTATATGTGGATCGTCTTTGGCGGCTTTGATGAATTTTGTTGTTCTGTTGTCTATAGCTGCAGTAATTGTTCAAGGAATGTTGTTTATACTGATTGGACTTGTACCGGCTGTTTGCACTTTGATAATGATATTGAGGGCTAAAAAGCTTGAGTTGCCTAAAAAGCACAAACGCCAGCTAGTAATTACTTCTGCCATGGGGCTTGTTACGACATTCAATATTCTTTATTGGCAGTTGTGGATGTTCTGGGTGTGAGTGATATTTTTGTTTACGCAACCGCTAACAAAACTAATAAAGAAAAGACCGCTTCTGTCAAGGTATTTTTTCAAATGAGTTTATTACCGTAGCAAAAATTGAATAAAAACAAAATGGATTATTGGAACATCCCATCCAAAAACAGCAGTCACTGACTGCTAAATCTGACAGCACAGAAAAAAGCTATTCGTTGAGTAGCCTTTTTGAAGAAAGTGCTCAAAACGGGCGGTCGCTAACTGCCCAATTTAGTATTTCATGGACACATTACCAAATCTTGATGCGAATCAAAAATGAAGCTGCTCGCCGTTTCTATGAAATCGAAACCGTGAATCAGCAATGGACAGTCAAGCAATTGCAACGTCAGGTCGGCAGTTCGCTTTATGAGCGGTTGGCGCTTTCCCGTGACAAGGACAAAATGATAGCTTTGGCGAAAGAGGGGCATTCCGTTTAGAACCCACGCGATATATTCAAAACTCCATATGTTTTCGAATTTACTGGTTTAGAAGAACAGGATCATTACTCAGAATCCGACTTAGAAAAAGCACTGATTGACAATATGCAGAAGTTCCTACTTGAACTTGGAAAAGGCTTTCTATATGAGTCTCGTCAAAAACGGTTTACGTTTGACGAGGACTAGTTCTTCCTTTTTGTAAGGGGGAGCGGGCTTTGGGCCGCAATTGGCTACGGGAACCCCGACACTTTGCGCACCATGGTGAGCTACTACGCAATCTGCCCAATGGCGAACTGCCATGCGCAAAGCTGGTGGGAGGGCAGCTACGCGCGCATCCTTTACCCAAAAGCGAACCTGACGGGCCAGCCGGGGTCCGATATGGGCAACGTGCTGATCGACAGCGCCGGGCTGCCGATCTACTTCCGGTACTGCGCCGGCAGGCGAAAGGCAAAAACATGGACGCGGGG
>WRJV01000150.1 GCA_009778415.1 Clostridiales bacterium
CCCAAGAGCTTCCAAAAAACATTTGGATTTGCGTAGTCTTGGAACAGGAACAGGCTGTCGAGGATACTGCTTTTTCCAACATTGTTTTTTCCTGCGACGAGGGTTATGGGTTTTAGCTCCATGGAAAACTCCTTGAAGCACCGAAAATTGCTAATCTCTAATCGTGTATACATTTTAGCTCTCCTCTGCAAACACGTCCTGCATGTTTATCTGACAGCCGCCAAGCACGGCCACTGGTATCGTGTCATTTTCAACGTAAATAGTTGTAAAATATTCTCCATCCTTCAATACATGGACAGACACGGCTTTTTCGTCTGGATCGACAATCCAGTATTCTCGAACGCCGACACCAAGGTATTTATTGAATTTCACTATCCGGTCGAGCCTTGCAGTTGACGGTGACAGTATCTCAATCACCATGTCAGGGGCGCCGTCGCAGCCCTTGTCGCTCAATTTTGAATTGTCGCACACCACCACAATGTCAGGCTCCACAACTGTGTCGTCATCACCTTTAGCGTTCAGGCGCACAGCAAACGGCGCGGCGTACACCATGCATGGTTTACAATGCAAAAAGTTGGAAATCTGCCGGGACAGTTCCATGCTGATTCCCTGATGCTTGCGAGCAGGAGGCGGCGTCATCATCGTAACAGTCCCCGGAACCCCTGTAAACTGCTTGCCGCCGATGTACGGCACGCCGTCAATCAGTTCATATCTGGCTTTATCGTCCCACATTTTATAGTCAGCATAAGTGTAACGTTTATGGCTTTTGCTTGGAATAGCTTGCATAATGCCGGATCCCTTTCGTTTCAGATATCCTCTTTCGATTATATACTAACGGCTCAAAACAGTCAATCCCAGCCTGTCAGGGGACTGCGGTTATTTGCCGTCAAGCGATTTGGAGAAATAATTGATGCGTTTGTCTTTATAATTTCGTCAATAATATTGACAACAAACGAAAATATGATAAGATTGAATAGAAAGGGGAGATTCGCGATGACAAATGCAACCAATTTGAATATCAGGATTGACCGTGACCTGAAAACAAAAGCCGACAGATTGTTTAACGATATGGGAATGAGCCTCACCACGGCTGTAAACATATTCGTTCGGCAAGCCGTATTAGAACGGGCAATCCCATTTAAGATACATAGGGACTTTGAAGATACAGGGGCGCTTGAGAACATAGAAAAGCGCCGAGCTGCCATGCAGGAAATAAGAGAATTGCTATCTGGTATTGACGGAAGCAAAATTGACCTCGCGCAGTCGAGAGCAGAAAGAAGATCAGACAAGTATGAACGCACTTATTGATACCAACGTTATTCTTGATGGCATTCTCGAACGCGTACCAAACGCTGATGCTGCGCAAAAAATCAACCAATTTGTGGTAGATGGGCATATTGATGGCTATCTTACAGCAAATTGCCTAACGGATATTTTTTATATCGTTTCAAAAAATCTTGGTGGATTCATAGCTAAAAAAATTATTAAAAATTTACTTGTTTCATTTTCTGTTGTAAGCGTGGATGGAGATGACTGTCTTAGGGCGGTCGACTTTCCGATGCAGGATTTCGAGGACGCATTGGTGGTGGTTTGTGCAGAAAAAGCGGCTTTAAGTTACATTGTTACAAACGATAAGGAATTCTTAAGAGAAGTGGAATCGAGCATCACCACCGTCACCCCCGCCGATTTTGTTTCGATAGTGTTGAAAGCAAAGATACCTTCAAGCGGAAGAACTCGATAGTATCCACAAACCGATGCGTTTGACCCTGTCAGGATTGACTCAGACAGCCAGCAGGCACATGCCAACGTAATTCTGCCCAAGGGCGATCCCACCGTCATTTGGGCTAACAGAGATGTTGTAATACACTTCAAAACCGCCGTCTCTCAGCAGCTTGAGCGCCATTTCCATCAACACCCGGTTCTGAAACACCCCACCCGTGAGCGCCACTTTTCCTATCCCGTCCCTTTCCCTTATTCTGATGCACCGCTTGAAAATCATGTCGGCGACCTGCTTGTGGAACTTCAACGCGAGACGGTCTTTTTCGCTGCTGCCCGGATTTTTCAAGGCTCTGGCTGCCGCGTCCTCAAGCAGTATGGCGCATTCCCCTTCGTAGCTGTTTTCCTGGCATATGCCAAGCAGCGACGAAACTGCGTCAAACAGCCTTCCCATGCTTGAGCTTTTGACCGTATTGACCTTTTTCTCAATTGCCTCCTTCACTATGTTCCAATTATCGTGTTCGGTTATGTTGCTTGCGGCGATTATCTCTGCAATGTCAACCATGACCTCGCCTTCTGCGGATGCAGCCAGCTCGCCCTTGCCTTGTGCCAGAGCATAGCTGACCGCCGGCTTCCATGCGTCCCTGACCAATGCGTCGCCGCCGACCATCTCGACATATTTCAGGTGCGCGTCACGCCTGAAACTGCTTCCTTCGCAGATCAGGAATTCGCCGCCCCACACTGCCCCGTCCGTCCCGTACCCAGTACCGTCGAAGCTGACTCCTATCATAGGGCCTGTCAAATTGTGTTCAGCCATAACGGAAGCCACGTGGGCGTGGTGGTGCTGAACGCGGATGAGCTTTATACCGTGCTTTTTTGCATATTCGTCTGCGTACTTCGTCGTCTCGTAGAGCGGATGCATGTCGCAAACCACAGCTTCTGGGCTGATCCCAAAAAACGACTTCATGCGCTCGACATTTTCTTCATATACCCGCATGTTTTCCAAATTGTCGAGGTCGCCGAAATACTGGCTCACATACGAAAGCACCCCCTTGCTGAGCGCGAACGCGCTCTTGAGCTGCCCGCCGCAGGCGAGCAGCTCTGCGCTTTTGTCAGGCGCCTGCCCAAAGGCCCTGACAAAAAGCGGCACGGGGGCGTAGCCTTTCGAGCGCCTTATCATCTGCGGCTTGCCATCGATTACGCGCACGACTGAATCGTCGACAGCGACCCGTATTTTCCGTTTGTTGTAAAACGTCCCTGCAACAAGCCCCTTTGACATTAAGGCAAGTTCAAACATTTTATCGTCGTCTTTCACCATGGGGAGGCCCGAGACGTTGGCGCTGGTCACAATAAGAGGCCTACCGCAGGATTTTAGCAGGAGGCGGTGCAGGCCCATGCTTGGAAGGAAAGCCCCGATGAACCGGCTGCGTCTGAATTCGGGAGGGCAGTTTTCTTGGCTTGCCTGTTTTCGCTCGAGGAGCAGGATGGGTTTTGGTGACGACTCAAGCAGGTTTTTCTCGGTTTCGCTCATTTCGCAATACTCAGAAACCTGCCAGGCGCTTTGGAACATGACGGCAAAGGGCTTTGTGTCTCTGGCCTTTAGCTTGCGTAGTGCTGCAACCGCACAGTCCTGAAAGGGGTCGCATATGAAATTGTAGCCGCCGGCGCCCTTTACGGCTATGACTTTCCCCTCGTTTAAGAATTTTACGGCTAGTGACAGCAGCTCTTCTGTACCGCCGGCTGCGCCTTCGCAGACGGTGCTTTCTTTGCCTGATGCCCTGTATAGGAGCTGAGGGCCGCATTCGTGGCAGGATATGGTCTGGGCGTGGTACCTCCTGTCTGCAATGTTCGCGTACTGCCCGCTGCAAAAGCTGCACATCTCAAAGTCAACCATGGACGTGCTTTCCCTGTCGTAGGGCATTTTGTCGATAATAGTGTACCTTGGGCCGCATTCCATACAGCTTATGAACGGGTGGCGGTACCTCTCGTTTGCCGGATCATCCATTTCGCGGGCGCAGCTCTTGCAAATAGACAGGTCTGCCGGAATCATGGCAGCGTCTTTGTCGCCGCCATGGCTGCCTGCTATATTAAACCCTTCAAACTCCCTGTACGGAACACGCTTCCTCTCTATGTGTATGATTTCTGCCGGCTTTGGCTTCTCCCTTGTCAGTGCGTCGAGGAATTCGGAAATCTGCAAAGATGTACCGGTCAGGGTTATTTCCACAAGCCCCCCTGTGTTGAGCACTTCGCCGCTTATGCCTTGGCGTATTGCCAATTTGGCGACGAACGGTCGGAAACCCACCCCTTGGACTATTCCCCATAGCGTTATTCTCTCTGCAATCTTCTCATCAGTCATGATGATGGCTACCATTGCCGACTTGTGACGCTTTCCAAGAGAGCCACGCGGCAGCTTCTACAAAGCCCTCCTCCGACCTTCCGGAGGTTTTGAAAACCATGGCATCCTTGTTTAGAGCTCTAACGCCTTTCATGAAGAACTCTTCGTCAAAATCCACATAGGGCAGCAGGTCGGTTTTGTTCAGTACTATCATGTCTGCTTTTTCAAAAGCCAGCGGGTACTTGTACGGCTTGTCGCTACCCTCAGTCACGGAAGCCACCAGCATTTTGACGTGCTCGCCTATGCTGAACTCGGCTGGGCAGACTAGGTTTCCTATGTTTTCGATAAACAATATGCCGCCGCTGCCAAGGTCAATGCTGTCCACCATGCTCTGCACCATCGGCGCGTCCAAGTGGCATGCCCCAAAGGTGTTTATCTGATAGGCCTTGATCCCAAGGCTCTTCAGCTCCTGCGTGTCGATGTCCGACTCAATGTCGCCTTCGATGACGCAAGCGCCCAGCCCGTCAAGCCGCCTGATCAGGTTTTTGAGGGTTGTGGTCTTGCCGGCGCCCGGTGCTCCCATCACGTTGACGCACAGGATTTTGTCCTTTGACAATTTTTCGTTGACATGGAAAGCGATGTGGTCGTTCTCATCAAGTATGCCTTCCATAACGTTTACTTTTTTCACGTCGTGCATTTACTCAACCTCGATTTCCTTAATGTAGAATTCCTTTCCGATTTCTGTGGGCTGCCCGTCGGCCCCGCAATCCGGGCATGCGAAAGACATGGGCTTGCGCTTGAAAAGCGCCCCGCAGGACGGGCACCTGAGCTTGGGTTCGACCCTCTCGATTTCGAGCATGGCCCCTTCGCACAAACTGCCTTCCGAAATGGCATTGAAGTACATATCTATTGATTCCCCAACAAGCCCTGAGTAATCGCCCACAACCAACGTTATTTTTTT
>WRJV01000151.1 GCA_009778415.1 Clostridiales bacterium
TGCTGATCCAAATGCCCGACTCGATCGCTGCGATCTTTGACAGCACGTGCTTCATGAACTGGCATGCTTCTTCTTCTTTTGTCATCATGTCTTCGTCATCCATTGACCCTTCCCCTCCATGCTGATAATATTTCTTATATGGGTATTCACTTCGCTACGGCAAGTTACTATACGTCATCGGACTTGCCAATCAAGCTATTGTACGTAACGGGTTGAACCTGCATCACGCACTCTAAAAGCCTGTAAAACAGCAGCCCGCAGTCGGCGGATTTTCTTCTGTTGAACCGGAAAACGTACTCGTCGAGATAGGACTGCATGTGTTTTTCGCTCGCCGCCCCTTGGTGAGTTCCCAATAGCCAGCGTTTCAACAACGAAATGACCATATGGACGTGCGGCAGAAGCTTGTTCAGTTGGCGTACCTGATCACTTTACCATCGCTGTCTTGGAAGATGATCCACGGCGGGCCGTCTATATATTCTCCGGGCTCATGAAGCAATGCCAGCCAAACGCCATACTCTTCATAATGCTTCACCCATATTTTGGACTCATTGTCACATTCCTCGTAGTGCTCATAATTTTCCTTGTAAAGGACCCTTGCGTATACTTTTGCGATGTCTTCTGACCCTATAAGGATTTTCTTGTCGAGCCTTGGGCTGCTTTTCACAAATTCGCCAACAAATTCATCAATGGTTGATTCAATTGAACCATCAGGCACTTGTATGCGCTTATTTTCCAAAATGGCTGCCCTGCCTGAAATAGCGAGCGCGGCGACTATGAGGATAAGAATTGCAGCTGTCATAATTTTTTTAAATTTACGGTTCGTCATAACCTTTCTCCTTATAAGTTGTGTATGTGCGTGGCTTGCCCCAGTTAAAAGGATTAAAGTAATATGATACTGGTCTTGTTGCATTTACTTCTTTGAAGCTTTTGTCGTATTTTTTCCTCTTGTCCATTTCTTTGACTCCTTTGTGTTTTATATTATACACCAATTTCAGGAGTCAATAAAAATTATATCACTTCAATTGATGGAGGCGGGGCATGCAAACATCAAATATCTCTATACTGCACGAATATTAAGAATTTTTCCATCATGCTTTCTAATAATAACTTCATAGCTCCATCCAAGACCATCAGGGAGAGGTGCAGCTACAATCCATGAATTATTATTTTCCCCTACCAGAAATTCTCGTTCCAATGCAGCAACTCCAAACGTCCCCACTATAATAGCTTTACCAACTTCGAGCGCAACTTCTTCTGTTTGGACAGCGTCTGTGGACAATTTATATGCGAATTGATTCCAAGAAAACTGAAATATATTCACTAATAATAAAATTACAATGATTGAAATATATACTTTTTTCATCATAGTGCCTCCTTACTTCCATTATCTTGCCACCGATTGCCCCTGCGCTCGCGCCGTGCCTTTCCGTTCAGTAGTCGTTGATACTGAAACCATAATTCTTAATTGTCCCTTGACTCTCTTGCTTTTACCGATACCAACATCTTGTCATGAGTTACCTTGCATCAGTTAGCATAACATATAACTTTCCCGTCGCTGGCTTGAAAAACAATCCATGGCGGGCCATCCAAAATCGGTTCATCTGGCCGCCCCCACTTCGCTAGCCAAACGTCGTACTTTTTATAATACTTGACCCATATCCCAACTGAATTGTTCCACCCGCTAAAATTATCCATGTTTTCTAAATACAATATCCGGGCATACTCTCTAGCGATTTCTTCCGAACCCAAAAGAGTTTTTTTTGATAAAATTTGATCGCTGTTCACTATAATCTCTACTATTTCATCAAGAGCAATTTCCGATGCGTTTTCGGGTACATGTATACGCTTGTTTTCAAGACCAACTGTTCTGCCAACAAGAAACGCCGCAGCAATGGCGCAGAAGAAAACCATAGCAATAATAGCCTTTTTCAAGTTATCTTTCATAAAATGTCTTCCCTTCATAAATTGTGTAAGTGTCTGGCGTACCCCAATCCCAATTTGAAATGCGATACCCCAATGTCTTTTTTTTCTCTATTTTTTTGTACATTTGTTCTGACCCAGGTTCATATGGCCAAGCGCCTTCGACAACCGGCATCCGGTCAGAAATCACTTTGACCAGTGTATCGGACGATACCCTATTGTTCCTCCCAACATGTATACATCGCTTAACGAATAAAGCGTAATGTTGATGCCCGGATAATCGACCTTGTATACATAAGCGAAAAGCTCTCTTTTCATATCAGCAGATACCACTGTATACATTTGTGCAAATAGAATGGCGGCACTGTCTATGGCCACAAAGTAATAGTCCGGGCGCGTTTCGTAAAATTCAGCTTTTGGGATTGATCCCAGCGAAACATTTGATGAACGTGCAATGACATTTGTCGGCTTTGATACGCCGGCGCCAGTATTTTGGTAGTAGAAAAAACTGCCCAGCGCAAGAGCCTGCGACACGTTCAAGCTGCTGGGGCTTGACTTCATCTGGCTTATCGCAACAACTGCCGCATCCACCACGGCGCCGCCCCAGTCGCTGGCGTCCATGTACTGGTTCCCGTTCTTGTCCTTTTTGCTGCTCGACGTGATAGTGTTCGTGTACGCCTGGCCGGTTGAGTTCACGTTGCTGTCGCTTGCCGTGCCAAATTCCCTCAAGAGGTTTGCGTGCGTGTTGGCAGCGATTTGTTTGGTACGGCTCGGGAAAGTTTACCTCTTAAATTTCAGCCGAAGCCTGCTGGGCTTCCAGTTGTGCCGACACTTGCCTATTCGAGTATTATGTCTTTCCCGAAGATTTCCATTCCTGTTTCTTGGTTGATAATTCCATTCTCGTCGCTCCAAATAACTATGCTGCATTTGTTTTTTATCAGCTGGATTGAATATGGCCCAAACGCACCCATTCCATCGACATCTTCGAGTAACGCAAAGCGGATGCCCAAATAAGATTCCAAATATTCTTTTGTAGCAGAAACAGTTTTCGGCCATTGCGCGTTAGGAAAAAAATGGCGGACTTCTCCCAGCAATCCCACACAAGTTTCGTCGTTGGACAATTTTCTACCGTAATAGTTATTTATAGAATCCATCATTGTGAAGGCGTATTCTATTCCACTGTTGGGGTCTTTGTAAATCGCACTGCCTTCGTACCCATCCAAAAATTCCCAATCCAGATAGTTCCATGCAATTTCTTCTACCGATTTGCCTATCGACTGCATGTGCTTATACGCTGTCTCCCAGTTTTCCTGTTGACCGAAATCAATAAAGTCCTCATTGTTGGCCCAGGGCAACGTTCCCTCCGAGGCATTTTCACTGGACTCATTTTCATCGGTCTGTTCAAAATGAACAGTGTCATCCTCAACGCCATCGACATCGCCGTTACTGGCTTCCACCGCAATGCTTTTTTCATCGCCGGACGTGTCGCCCGGGAACTCAGCGCACCCAGCCGAAAAAACCATGATAATTCCGACTAGCAAACATATTGTTTTTTTCATAACCATAGTTCCCCTTTCTTCGCCAATTTCTCTACGGAAGGAACAGCCATGGGTTCTTTGAATAACCCGCGCCGGACGGCCTGTATATATTCGTATAGATCGTATTTCCATCGCTGTCTTTTCCTGTTTTAAATTCAGGGTTTATCAGGACTTCATAGTGAAGGTGGATCGGATAATCTCCACCGGTTTTCCCTATTGTTCCAACTTTTTGTGCCTGTGAAACCATATTACCCGTTGTTAAGGCGGTTTTTGCCAAGTGTTGATATAGGACATATATGTTCGGGTTTTGGTCGCTTTGGATAATTACCGTGTTGCCCCTGCCGCTTAGGTGCCCGGCAAACACCACTTTGCCGGCTACTGAAGCGATTGTTTGGATGCCCGTCCTGTCCTGTGTGCCAAAATCTAAACCCTGATGGTCGGGCTGGCCTTTCGTTGTGCGCCATCCATAGGTGCCACTCATTGCGAGGTTCACTGGCATGATCATTGAAACACTTTGGTCCGTGTACGCCGCCGTCCTGTAATACTCCTTCTGTATAGCGTCCCAAATGGCCTTGTCAACGGTTCCGATATCCTCAAGCCCGTACTTCTTTTGAAACGCCTTGACTGCGGCTTCTGTGCTAGATCCGAAATCTCCATCAGCCTTTTGGGTCGTGCTTGTGTGGAATGGATCCAAATACCCCAGTTCCGCAAGACAAGACTGCACCCGCAGGACATCACGCATGTTGGCGACATTCAGCTCATCCCCGACCATTTCATGAAAAATGTCCGGTTTGCTGACAGCCTGTGCGCCCGTCTGTATCGGTGCCGGCACCGCCGGCGCGGGGTTCCCTATACGGAACCCCGTACTCGAAACGACGAAGGAATGGCTGCTAATAGGCACGCCGTTGTACTGGTAAGTCATTATGTTCGACGTCGATTTCTCCACAACTAGCCAGCCGCTAACAACCCCATTAACCGCGCCGACGGTCCCGTTCAATATGGAGACTTGGCTTGCTGAAGTGATCTGCTGCCCCTTAACGCCACCTTTTCCGTCAGACGCGACAATGAACATCTCGTCGTTGCTGTGGACCGTAACAATTGACCCCGCCGACGGCCGCACCCCATTGATGTAAGTGCTGCCGTTTACGATTACGGCATTTGTCGTAGACACTTTCCCTTGTGACGACGTAGTCGTGACTGTCGCGGTGCCTGTCGATTTCACTTCCACGCCGCCGCTGCTCGTAACGCAGTAGTCCTTCCCGTTCGCCGCGTGGACCGTGGAACCAAGCGGTGGGCTGCCCCCATTGGCCATGGTGGTCTTGCCGTCTGTTATCGTCGCTTGCGCCGTCTTTCCGTTTGGAAGCGTCACGGTTACCGCTGTTGTGGAATGCCCTGTCGGGTCCCAGTACTTGATCGGGTTTCCTGCGCAATACGTGTACAGGTTCAGGCTCAGCGGGTCCGCCATGCTGCCCTGTGCGTGTCTTCCTGCATGAACCTTGCCAGGCTGGGTCGTAGTGGCGGGCTTTCAGGTAGTACAGCTCAGTCTCGCTGTCGTACTCGT
>WRJV01000152.1 GCA_009778415.1 Clostridiales bacterium
TTATAGGGACTTATCTTCCTAAATTCTATATTCTTCATAAGTGCGCTAAAGACGGATACGAGTATTTTTGTGAGTTCCATCAAATCAATTTTTTCAGAAAGGTGCTTCTTTTCAACTGTAATTGCGTGATATTTTATGTCTGCGGTTCGAACAAAGTTGTAAAGTGTGTTAAATATGCGCTTTCTATCTAGCAATGATAGGTTTCCATACTCATTCTCTCTCCGAATAAGTGGCCCTGCATGAATAGTATAATCGGGCATTCCCAATTGGGAAATTATGGCATTAAGATAGTCTATGTTCTTAGAAATATCTAAAGATTGATCGTGAAACACTAGGGTTACGATATAGTAAGGCGAATGTATTTTATACGGGCCAAATACACCTGATTCATCGACAAAGATGCTGAGTTCTTTCGTGAAAACACTCCTGCATAAAAATGGCGGGGTAACTCCCCGCCAATGGTAGGACCCGGGTCTTTCGACCAGTCCCAGCGAATAACCGAAGTCGTCGCCTCTTATTTTTATTATAGTTATTTACGGTGGATTCGTCAAGAATAATTTTCGTCGCCCGCGTTAAGAGATTTTCATCAATTATATGCAAAAAGCGACACTGGGCTTGTTCCAGTGCCGCTTTGTAAACGCTACGGGATGCATTTCGCGTCACGTAGCGTAAGGGGCGAGTTTAGCGAACTCATTCGAAAGAATACGTTCCTACTACTTTCTTAAGGAAGTTTTCCTGCTGCTTTTCTGTAGTTGTTGCTGGGAATATGAACTTCCCGCCGTCGCTTGTAATTTTGTCAAGGCTGTTGAAGTTGGCCAGGTCGTTTACTTTGACTAAAGACAAATCCAGCGTTGAGCCGGCTTTCATGGTCAATTTACCGATTTTCACCGGTGCGCTGAGTTTAAGCACAGCGCCGTCCCCGACAGTTACGTTGATCTGCTTAGACTCGAAGAGCCTGATGAAATCTCCAAAATCCACGTATTCGTTTGAAACGTCGAAGTTCTGGTTTGAGGCCTTTTCGGGCAGGTAGCCAAGGTAAAATTCAAAGGAATTTGCTGCTTTTGTCATGTCGCTCAAGGCTTTGATGTCTGACTTGCAAAGGCCTGATATGGCGTCTGCAAGCGAAGTGTTGGCGTATTTCGGATCGATCTGTATCGCTTGGCCTGTATAGTCTAGGTTTTGCTCGCCGCAGAAATACATGTTCATCACGTTTGCCTTGGGGGAGTAGCCTGCGATGGGTATCCATTCGTTGTCAGCAATGTAGAGCATCCTGTCCATTGCAAGGCCCGAGCGAAGGGGTATCGTAATGGCGTTGTAGTGGCTCAGGTAATCCACGTCCCCGTTCGCGCACCCAGTAAAGTGGTCGACGTAAAACTGGTTGAAGGCGTAATACCTTCCTTCGTTTTCCGGGTTGTCTGCGTTGAAGGCGAAAACAGTCACGGACGAACAGAACACCATCGCAAAGACCAGAAGCAAACTGGCAGTTAAAATAATCCTTTTTCTCATCATTTTCTCATCCTTTCTAAAGTAATGTTAATTTTGCTGTGGCAAAAGAACAAAATCGCGCCTTTTTACCACACGCGATTAACACTATATTATAAAAGACGTAGAAAGTCAACAATTATTTGACGATCAGAGGATTTTGTGTTATCCTGAAAAAAGCAAAAACGACAAAGACGGGAGAGAAAGATAAGAGAGGACGATAGGAGAAGCAGGCATGGATCAGCTGCGCATTGCATTTGAACTACTCAACATCGAAGTTTCTGGCGACACGCTTTGCAAGTTCAAAAAATACATGGAGCTGGTGCTCGCATGGAACGAAAAGGTGAATTTGACTGGAATTAAAGAGGAAAGCGAATTCATACAAAAGCATTTTATCGACTCCGTCCTCTGCGCGGGCTTTGAAGAGGTGAGAAAAGCAAGCAAAGTAATTGACGTGGGGACAGGTGCAGGGTTTCCCGGCCTGCCGCTGGCTCTGGTTTTTCCGAAAAAACAGTTCCTGCTGATTGATTCCATTGGCAAGAAAGTCAGAATCCTGAGCGAAATAACAAAGGAGCTCGGAGTGGCAAACGTTGAGCTGATGCAAACTAGGGCAGAAGACCTTGCTCACAAGGAAAGCCACAGGGAAAGCTACGACTTGTGTGTTGCAAGGGCTGTGGCAAATATTGGCGTCTTATCCGAATATTGTCTGCCATTTCTCGCCATAGGGGGAGCTTGCATTTTATACAAGGGTCCGGATGCAGCGAGCGAAATGAATAACGCGGCAAGGGCTGTTGGACTGCTCGGAGGCGAACTTTCTGGCATTAGGAAAGTGGCTGTTGAGGGTTTTTGCCTAGACCACAGCATGGTGGTGATAAATAAAGTCAAGACTACGCCAGAGAAGTATCCGAGGAAGGCAGAGGCGATAGCCGCGAAGCCACTTCTGGCCTTATAGCGCCGAGCTTGCTTAGGCCTTTAGCTTTGCGGCGAGCTGTTTCAACCAAAATGCCGCGAATGCAGAAGGACAAAATTACGAACAGGCCGAACAAGATAAAAACTATATAAATATTTGACCTCATATATGATACAGCGGCACCCACGCCGGGCAAGGAGACGACTACTTTGCCAACTACGTTTCCGGCAAACACTATGTCGCTGTCAGGATTTTCGTTGTTCACGCCTTTTGTTATAAAACCCCTTTCCCCGCTGTCCTTGTAATTTTCCTGAATGCCGATGATCTGATGGGTGACGGATGTACTCTGGTCACGCATGTACGTGATGTTGTCTCCTATCTTAAGGGTATCGGCTTCGGTCTTGTGAACAAGAATGAACGAACCTTTTGGGATTTCGTCTTGCATGCTGGAAGTAAGGACAGTGAAATAGGAATAACCCATTAGCATTTTTGGTGCGCCTGAGCCCCCACTGGAAAACAGGGCAGTGATCAAGATGACTAGAATAGCCACGTAAAACAGCGCATCTGAAGCTGCGGCAAGGGCTCCGGTTTTTTTCTTTGGGGGGAAGGGCCTTTTTTTGTGCCAGGCAGCAAATAGATTTTCACGCGGTTTGATTATTTCAATGGTCAATGGGATTTCGACAGGTGCGGGATTCTCAACGGGAACGAGGAACCCCGCAGTCTCTGTCGCTAATTCTGTAAAATGAAGAGGAGAAGCCATGCTGCGTTCGATGCTTTCAAATTTAGCTACTATATAGTCCCTTTGCAGTTCTGCGATTGACTTTGTAGGCATTTGGTGGCCCTCCTCTCTTTTAGATAATACAATAATAACAGTTAAAGTTGCTCCAATGTCAATACAAAATTGAAAAAAAGTTTAAAAAAATTTATTAGAATGTAACCAACGATGATAGGTTGCGCAGCAGCATTGAAATCAAGCCAATTTTTAATAACGCGAACCGTTTTATTTCACAGCCAACATTCTACAATACGGTTGAAACCAAGTGCAAAGCGGATTGAAAGCACCACTAAAGCGGGCAAAAACATTCAAGCGGGTTTAAGGTTTCGCACGACTCTGGCAAGGCGTGTTTCACGTGAAACATCGGATTATTTTACTAAACCCCTAGAGAAATTACGCCCAATAGTGTATAATATATACGTTGTGAAAAAGAGAAAAGAACAAGGGAGGAAGAATCTTGGGAAAAGCGATTGCAATATTTAATCAAAAAGGTGGGGTGGGGAAAACCACCACAAACGTAAACCTTGCTGCATGCCTTGCAATAAAAAAGAAAAAAATACTAGTACTTGATATTGATCCGCAGGGGAACACCACTAGTGGTATGGGCATCGTTAAGAAAGGGCTCGAAAAAACCTCATACGACATTTTGGTCAACGACAAACTGGAGCCAAGCACAGCCATCAGGAAGACGGTTATCGAAAACCTGGACATTATCCCTGCCAGCGTGAATTTGGCTGGCGCAGAGATCGAACTGGTTCAGCTTGAAGGCAGGGAGAAGCGATTGAAAAAGGCGATTGAAAAAATCAAATCGCAATACGACTACATATTTATTGACTGCCCTCCGTCGCTCGGTTTGCTGACCATCAATTCGTTGACAGCTGTGGACAGCGTGCTGATACCTATTCAGTGCGAATTTTATGCACTTGAGGGGGTAAGCCAGCTTATGAGCACTATTGACCTAGTGAAAAAGAACCTCAACCCAAACCTTGAAATTCAGGGAGTGATCCTCAGCATGTTTGACGGGCGCACAAACTTGTCCATACAAGTCGTTGAGGAAGTGAAAAAATACTTCAGGGAAAAAGTCTATTCGACAGTGATCCCGAGGAACATAAGACTGGCTGAAGCTCCTAGCCACGGCTTGCCGATTACCGAGTACGACCCAAAATCAAAAGGGGCAGAGGCGTACCTTGAATTTGCGGAAGAGTTTCTTGAATTGGAAAGTGAGAAAAACTGATGACCGACAGGAAAGTGAAAGGCTTGGGCAAGGGCCTTGAAGCGCTGTTTGGCGATGTGGAAATCCAGCTAGAAGATGCAAGCGAGGGGTCGGCCGGACAGGCCGAGCCGACTGGCACACCGGTTCAATTGATAGACATAAACGACATTAAGCCAAACTCCACGCAGCCTAGGCTGGTTTTCAACGAAGAAAAGATAGACGAGCTTGCGGCTTCCATTGCCGCGCACGGCATCATACAGCCTATACTCCTGAGAAAATCCGGCAGCGGTTTTGAGATCGTCGCCGGGGAGCGACGATGGCGGGCAGCAAGGAAAGCGGGGCTCAAGCAAGTGCCGGGGATGGTCAAAGAGCTTACACAGGAACAGCTAATGATCGTTGCCCTCATAGAGAACATACAGAGGGAAGACCTCAACCCCATGGAAGAAGCCGAAGCGTTTCAGAAGATGTGCAGCGAATTTGGGTTTACCCAAGAGGTCGTCTCGGCCAACGTAGGAAAAAGCAGGCCGTACATAACAAATTCCTTGAGGCTGCTGAGGTTGCCGGGCGAAATACAACAGATGGTACTGGAAGGCCAGCTGACAAACGGGCACGCCAGGGCGCTTTTGGGCGTTGAGGACATGGAAAAGCAGTTTATTATAGCTGAAAAAATCATCGCAGGCGGGCTGTCCGTAAGGGAAACCGAAAAACTCGTCAAAGACGAAGGCCAAAAGAGCGAACCGGCCG
>WRJV01000153.1 GCA_009778415.1 Clostridiales bacterium
TAGGTAAACCTTAGTGTTGCGCTTTGAATTGAATCGGCTCAACAACCGGCGTGAGCAATTCCATGTGGTAATCGCCAAAATAATCGAGCAGCTCACCAAGCAGCTGCGCAGTTTGGGGGATTCTGTCGTGGGCAAGCAATACGACGCGGTCCGAATCGCCGACTGTGGCCACGGCATTGTTAAAAAGCACCGACGCGACAGGGTTTTTGACTGCGTCCTGAAGCGACGCGTTCCAGTCGAAAAACACAAAACCTGCTTCAGAGACCGCTTCCACGATTTCATCGTATGTCGCCTTGTCATAACCGTTTACGCTGCCGCCCGGAAAACGGACAACACGAGAGCGTACGCCAGCGATTTCATAAATTGCGTCATCAACGCGGCGCAGGTCGTCCATGAACGCGTCAGCAGAAGCGTATATTTCACGATAATTGTGCGTATAGCTGTGCAGGCCAATGGCATGCCCTTCATTGACGATGCGGAGAACTAAATCTGGGTAGCGGTCGGCAAATGCGCCAACGATAAAGAACGTAGCTTTAACCCCATATTCCTTCAATGTGTCAAGGACCATCGGCGTAACGCCTGGCGACGGGCCGTCGTCAAATGTCAAGTACATGACTTTACCAAAATCGCCGCTATCTGTGGGCGCACCGCTATTTGTAAGCTCAACGTCGGCATAGCTGACCGGCCCAGCAGGGGCGCCTCCCAATGCGTATTGCTGAACTTCGACAGCTGTCCTGTCATTATTGCTGCTGTCCGAAATTGCTTCGCCTATAAAGCCGGACAATAGAAAAAAAACTATAAAAAGGCTTGTCACTGATAATATTCTCATATTCTCAGAGTATCAGATTTTGGGCAAATGTGCGTTACAAAAGTTTTAAGAATCCTTACGAAATAGTAAAACCTGCCTTTAGCACTTCCCGCATCGCGTCTGCTAAAACTTTCAAGTGTTCCAGCTCGTATTCCCTGAGTTTGGCCCGGTCAAGAAATGTGTCTGGGTCGATAACGTCCCTAATCTGCGTCTTCTGCTCTTTATTGAGGGAGCTGTACCCTTTCACTGAGTTCGTCGCAATATGGACAATGCTGTTTTTGGTGTGGCTGTCCTTGCGCTCATGCCCAACAGGGCTTGATATTTGGGCACTGTAGCGCATCATCATATAGTCGTCAAAACTGATGTACTTGACAGCCAGAACCTTTACCATTTTAAAATTGCCGTATTTCTTCTTGTTCCACCGCTCTGTCATCAGAGCATGAAGCTCTTCGATCGTTATCGGTTCGCTCAATGCAATGCGGGCCTCCTGCCTCTGCTGAACCTCGTTTTTCACATTTTCAAGGAAACCCATGAGTTTTTTTGCACCTCCATAATGTTTTCCTTCTGCCCTTGCCGCAAATACACAAAGTCTACTCGAAGTACCGCACCGTTTCTTCGAGAGTCTTCCTGCCGCTGACAAAATTGTTGATGCCGTTCGCCTTGTCGGCGTACCCAATCGCTATGCCGATGGTGAGTTTGAGGCTTTCTGGAATTTTCAGTTCCTGCTTGAGCACGTCCGGGAATAGCACAAGCGTAACGGCCGGTATTGTCGCAAGCCCCTGTTCGTCAGCCGCGAGCATGACGCTCTGGGTATATGCTCCAATGTCATAGAGGGACCATTCGGACAAGACTTTGTCCATACAAATATAAATGACCGCCGGCGCATGGAACATGGCCTTGTTTAGTTCGCCGAACTGCTTGTAAGCTTCCCCGCAGTCGCGCACCATGCCGGCTTGGAGCTGCTCCCTCCGCTGGACAGCTGCCTCGGTCCACTGGGCCGGGCGGGGCGTCTCAGGCGCAGATTTGGCCTTCTGCGCATATTTTTCCCCGTATGCCTTTCGTATTCTGTCAAGTGCGCCGCCGGCTGCGACAAAAACCTCCCAAGGTTGGGAATTTGCCCATGAGGGGGTGCGTGCCGCTGCCTCCAAGACTGCGTCGAGCTTTTCTCTCTCTATTGGCGCAGAGAGGAATGCCCTGGTTGAACGCCGTGCGTTCAAAGCTTCTGTTACTGATTTTGCCATAATATCAAACCTCCTGAATTGTCGTCAACATCATGATACCCTTATTATTTTCTTCAAATCAGCTCACGTTGTTGAAAATCCTCTGTTGTTTCGCTATAATAAAATTAGTCATTCGTATATAGGAGAATTTTAGATATGAAAAAAATCTTGCTTTCCGCGCTGGCCATAGCCAGCCTGGTGTTTTCCGCCGCAGCGCCGGCGTCAGCAGTCGACAGCGTCACGGCTAGGCCGACTTCGTCCACAGTCCTCGTGAACGGAGAAAGCGTCACCTTTGACGCATACAACATAAACGGGAACAACTATTTCAAGCTCCGCGACCTCGCTTTTGTGCTTTCAGGCACAGCAAAACAGTTTGAGGTCGACTGGGACGGCGCGAAAAACGCAATTTCCCTAACAAGCGGCAAGCCCTATACCTCTGTGGGCGGCGAAATGGCTGGCAAGGGCGCAGGAAACAAAATCGCTATGCTTACAAGTTCAAAAATCTACCTAGACGAGGAAGAAGTCAGCTTCACCGCTTACAACATCGAAGACAACAACTATTTCAAGCTGCGGGACATCGGCGCGGCGTTTGATTTTGGCGTCGACTGGGATCAGGCAAACAATACGATTGTGATCGACACGGGCAAGGGCTACATTCCGGAAGCCCAAGCTGCACAGCCGTCTGACTCAGGAACGCCGTCAGTCTCAGGAATGCCGTCGCAGAATGAAACACTTTCCCAAGACAACGCGGAAAAACCAAGCACCACCCCCAGCTCATCTGTGTTCCTGAGCGACCGCATCTGTGACGAAGTGCTTGCGTATGCCCGGTCTTTGGGATATGCAGCTGGTAGCGGCAGAGACAAAAATGGCGTTTTGTTCATGAATTTTGCCCTGTCGGCCGAGCTGCGCCGCGTGGTTTATTTGGAGCTCTTCGATGCAAAAGGCTACTGGGGCGGTACAGTTTACTGGGACGGCGAGCCGCAGGAAGCTGCTGAATTGCGCAGCGTCAGCGACATAAAGAACCTCCTGAGTAAATACGCACTTTAGCAAGCGAATTCTGCAATTATGTGTAAAATCCTCCTTGAATAATCTGCAAAAATGTGCTATGCTGTATTCGCAAACTGCAATGCGAGGTGAATATGAACAGAACCGCTTTCAACAAGCTTGTTGCGTGGAAGACCGCCCCGGATAGAAAACCTTTGATTTTAAGAGGCGCAAGACAGGTCGGCAAAACTTGGCTAATGGAAGAATTCGCGAAGTTGGAATATTCTAATTACGCTTACTTTAACTTTGACGAGGAGGACGAACTAAAGTCCATCTTTGAATCCAATAAAAATCCGCACAGGATAATCGAACTGCTTGGGCTTCTGATCGGGCAGAAGATCATTCCAGCGGAGACGCTTGTCATCTTCGATGAGATACAGGAATGCGCGGAAGCACTTAACGCTTTGAAATATTTCAGGGAAAGAGCAAACGAGTACCATATAATTACGGCCGGCAGCCTTCTTGGCACACTGCTGGCGAACCCAAAATCCTTTCCTGTGGGTCAAGTCAATCTGATCGACCTCTATCCGTTGTCATTCGATGAATTCCTTGCTGCTGTCGATGAACCGCTTTACTCATACTGCGCACAGATAAAAAAAGGCCAGCAGATAGAAGATGTGTTTCATACGCGGCTTCTTGATGCGTACAACTATTACCTGATCATCGGAGGGCTTCCCGAATGCGTCGAATCGTGGGTGCAGTACAAGGACCCGCAGAAGATACAGCAGATTCAGAATGAATTGGTCACTATTTATGAAAACGATTTTTCCAAGCACAACGGCAAGATTAACAGCGGCAGGATACTGCTCGTGTTTCGCAGCATAGTTTCTCAGCTTGCCAAGGGAAACGAAAAATTCATTTACGGCTGCCTTAAGGAAGGTGCACGGGCAAGGGAGTTTGAGGAAGCTATCGAGTGGCTGGTGTCTGCCGGCATGCTGAACCGCGTTTACAACGTTTCAAAGCCAGAACACCCACTTAAAGCCTTTGACCAATTGAGCTACTTCAAGCTGTACCTGTTTGACACAGGGCTTCTCAAGCATATGGCTGGAATCGACAACGCCGCTATCCTTCTAAAAAGCAATTTTCAGTTCAAGGGCGCGCTTACAGAAAACTTTGTCCTCCAGCAGCTTCAGGGACAATTCGACGTGTCGCCGCGTTTTTTCGCTGATGGGCGCGGAGAGGTTGACTTCCTGATCCAAAACGGAACTGAAATCATCCCTGTGGAAGTGAAAAGCGGGGAAGACAAGGTTGCCGCCAGTTTCAAATCCTATATAAAGAACAGACAACCGCAGACAGCTATCCGGTATTCAAAGCGAGGGTACACTACAGACGGCAATATCACCAACCTGCCTCTCTACCTCGTTGGAATGACAAAACGAATGATATAAGCAACGCGTGTCATCGGAGAAATCCATCATGGCCGCCTCTCTTCCGACGCCCATTGCTTCATAACTTTTTCTGCAAACTTGTAAAAAGAATAGTTGCTCTTCGCATCTGTCTCGTTTCCGATGCTGCTAAAAAAACAGTTGGGTATCTCATGGTTGCTCAAGTTCTTTCCAATGCAGGCGGTGCATTCGTTGTTGTGTTTTCTGGGATGGAACTCGCATTCATAGCAATCGCATGTGCAAAATTCCCCATTGGGCTTCTGACGCTTAACTGAAAACAAGAAATGAGGCATGTCAACGCTTCTGTAGTTCTTGTTGAACGTATCGACAAGTGTCATGCCATTCCGCTTGGCTACATTTTGTGATGCGGTGTTGGTGTCACGTATGATGGAAAAGACTTCTGAAGCATTGAGTTTGTCGAAAGCATAATCCCTGCAAGCTATGGCTGCTTCTGTTGCATATCCATTGCCCCAAACAGATTTTTGAAAAAGGTAGCCCACTTCCAGCACCTGCCTGTCTTTGCAGCTTTGCATGGTAAGCCCGCACTGGCCAATCATCTCGCCTGTCCCCTTTAAAGTCACCGCCCACAGGCCAAAGCCAAATTCTTCATAGTTCCTGATTTGCTTGTCCAGCCATTCCTGCACTTCGGCATCGCTGAATGCGCCTTC
>WRJV01000154.1 GCA_009778415.1 Clostridiales bacterium
AAAAAAATTGAAAGCAGTGTCTGGGTTTGCGTTTTCGCAAGATGTCAAATTTTTATACAGGCTTTCCCGAAAGCATTTGTCATCATCACAAATAGCAATTCTCATTTCACTTACCTCCACTTGCATTGTTGCTGCCAGCCTGAAATTGATCGATGATACTTGATTGTCGTTATCTGCAAATGCAAAAGCGTCTTTTTTAGTTCTCCCTGATATTAATTCTAAATGAAATAGCATAAATGTCAAGCTGATATTCTTGGATAGAACTTTTGACGTATTCAAGCAAAACAAGTATAATATAGATTATGGGCACCGCCCACAATAAAGGGAAGGAAGTCAAACTTATGGCAAAATCGCTTGTGCTGGCAGAAAAGCCCTCCGTGGCAAAAGACATAGCAAAAACCCTAGGATGCAGGCAAAACGGTGATGGCTGCATAATAGGCGACAAATACATCGTAACCTGGGCATTGGGGCATCTTGTGACACTGGCAGACCCAGAGGTCTACAGCAAAGAGTACGAAACTTGGAGCTTGGAGACGCTGCCCATGCTGCCCCCCAAAATGCAGCTGGTGATAATAAAGGAAAGCGCAAAGCAGTACCGCGTCGTGGAAGGGCTGCTCAAGCGCCCCGAAATTACTGACATCGTCATCGCCACCGACTCCGGCCGCGAAGGCGAGCTGCTGGCTCGCTGGATACTGCAAAAAGCCGGTTGCAGAAAGCCGGCAAAAAGGCTTTGGGTGTCCTCCCAGACCGACAAGGCGCTAAAAGAGGGTTTCAGAAACCTGCGGCCCTCCTCAGAATACGACAACCTTTACCTTTCTGCCCAAGCCCGCGCCGAGGCCGACTGGCTGGTCGGCCTTAACGTGACGAGGGCGCTGACCTGCAAACACAACGCTAGGCTTTCAGCCGGACGGGTGCAAACACCCACTTTGGCCATGATTGTGGCAAGGGAGCAAGAGATCAAAAGCTTCGTCCCCCAAGAGTACTATACCATTAGAGCAAAATTCGACGGGTTTACTGCCACTTGGGCCGGCAGCAACAAGCAGACAAGGCTGTCTGAGAAAGCCGCTGCCGATGCTATACTGCAGAAAGTTTCGGGGAAACCCGCGCTGGCTGCAGAGGTACACAAGCAGTACAAGCAGCAAGCCCCCCCAGCCGCTTACGACCTGACCGAGCTGCAAAGGGACGCCAACCGCAAGTACGCCTATTCCGCAAAGGAGACCCTTGCCCTGATGCAGTCTCTCTACGAAAGGCACAAGCTGCTGACCTATCCGCGCACGGATTCCAGGTACATCACAGACGATGTTGCTGCCACTCTGATCGAACGGCTGAAAAGCGTCGCAGTGGGCGAATACAAGGATATTGCCGGAAGCTTACTGAAAAACCGTCCGCTTTCCACTCGCTATCTTGTGGACAACGGCAAGGTGGGCGACCACCACGCCATCATCCCTACAGAAGAGCCCGTTTTCCTCTCTTGGCTCTCCCCACAGGAGCGAAACATCTATGATTTGGTGCTGCGCCGGTTTTTTGCAGTGCTTTCCCCGCCTTTCGAGTACGAGGAAACCAAACTGACGATCAAAGTCGGCGACGAGCGGTTTTACGCAAAAGGGAAAATCGTCAAATCCCCGGGCTGGAAGCAGGCTTACGGGCAGATGCTAATCCCGGAGGAAGAAGAAGACACCGACATCAAGGAGCAGACCTTGCCAAGGATAAACCAAGGCGACCGGCTGCAATTGCTGTCCTGCTCCATCGAGTCCGGGAAAACAGGCCCGCCCGCCCGCTACAACGAAGCCACCCTGCTCACCGCCATGGAAAACCCAGTCGTGCGGCAAATGGACAGCGACCTTAAAAACGTGCTGAAAGCCACCAGCGGGCTGGGTACTGTAGCCACTCGCGCCGACATCATTGAAAAGCTTTTCGAGTCCTTTTACATAGAACGGACGGGCAAGGAGATCAGGCCCACTTCAAAAGGGGTGCAGCTTGTTTCCATCGTGCCGCCGGACCTCAAATCAGCCGAGTTGACGGCAAAATGGGAGCAGGAACTCGCCCTTATCAGCAAAGGCGCAGCCAAAAGCGGCGAATTCACCGCTCAGATGCGCACCTATGCCGCTAAACTGGTGTCAATGGTCATCGCCAGCAACGCAAAATACGTACACGACAACATCACGCGGGAAAGATGCCCGGCTTGCGGCGAGTACCTTCTCGAAGTGAAAGGCAAGAAAGGCATAATGCGCGTCTGTTCCGACAGGGAGTGCGGGTACCGCAAAAATGTGTCCATGCAGACAAATGCAAGGTGCCCCAATTGCCACAAAAAGCTGGAGATGCGCGGCGAAGGCGACAAGCGAATGTTCTTTTGCGCCTGCGGCCATCGGGAACGGCTGGCGGATTTCGAAAAGCGCCGCGCCCAAGACGGTGCCTCGAAGCGTGACGTTGCCAATTACATGAGGAATCAAAAGGAAAACGAGGCTGCCGGGAATTCCGCACTGGCAATGCAGCTGGCCAAATGGCAGGAGAGTCAGAAAAAATGATTGGAGCAAGGTGCGAGCATGAAACTAATTGACATTTCACAGGCCCTAAACAATGATACGCCTGTTTACCCGGGCGACAGCAAGCTGTCTTTAGTAGAAGACAAAACGCTCAAAAACGACGGATATTCGTCCTATGTACTAACGTCCTGTTTGCACACGGGCACGCACATCGACGTTCCCATGCATATGACCGGCGACGACAGGACGGCGGCTGATTTCCCTGTTGACTGTTTTTCCGGCAGAGGCGTGCTGCTAGACGTCCGAGGCGAATACCTGATTGCCATGAGGCCTTGCTTTGAAAGCATTGTCGGCGAAGGGGATGTCGTGCTACTGCACACCGGGTTTGACAAGTGGTATGGCAAGGTGAGCTATTTTGCTGACCGCCCGTCAGTGAGCAAAGAATTGAGCGAATTCTTGATTTCCCGAAAGATCAAAATGCTCGGGATGGACATGCCGTCACCAGATCGGCCGCCCCATGACATTCACAAAGCGCTTCTGGAAAGCGGGGTAATTTTGTTGGAAAACCTCACAAACCTAGAGGCCCTGCAAGGCATCGGCGACTTTGAAGTTATGGCTCTGCCGCTGAAAATAGCAGCAGAAGCCAGTTTTGTCAGAGCTGTTTGCATGATGCGGGAAGAAGGCTAAACCTCACCATTGGCTTCTTGCATCTTATTTCGATACTCCTGCTGTTTATGCATAATAATATACTCGTCAATAGGCGCTTATGCGTTTTGGGCTCTCTCTGCAATGAAGTGGGCGGTAGCTGTTGGGATCCTTCAAGGTAAAAACGGCAACAAAGCAGCACCCAAAGACGCCACTACTCGCGCAGAGATAGCCGTGATCTTCAAACGGTACACTGAATAAACAGTTACGCGCCCAAGCAGGAAATCGGCACCACATAGATTCCCTCCTGAGAAATTCGTGCATAACGCGACCTGCCAACCAATACCATCAAAAAGCTTGGTTTTCTGGATTGGCTTTTATCGTTTTTCAGGATTTTGTCTTCAAGCCGCAAAAGGCTGTTGATGCCGTCCTGTACCTTGTTTTCGCTCAATTTGATTTCGACGGCGCCCCAAGCGCCGTCTTTTCGCTCGACAATAGCGTCCACCTCAAGCCCGAAATCATCCCTGTAGTACCTGATGGTGTTTTCGCCCATCATCGCGTTTGCAGACGCATATACGCGAAGGTCTCTCATGCACAGGGTTTCAAACAGCAAGCTGAAAGTCTGTAAATCCCCTGCAAGCAACATCTTTGGGCTAATGCCCAAAGAGGCGGCGGCAAGCGAAGGGTCGACCAGATAGCGTTTGGGCCGTGTCCTTACTCTGGCTCGCGAGCGTACAGGGGCATCCCAGCCATCCAAATCCTCAATCACATACAAGTTTTTGAGCACCTCAAGATATGCGGCTATTGTTTCGCGGTTCAAACGTCCTCCCGCTTGTGCTTCTTCGCCTTCTGCCATATCTGAGGCAAGGGTCGCATGACTCACTGCGGCGGCTAGGTTGCGAGACAGCGAGCGTAACAAACCATGCAGTGCCGAAGGGCTCTTTCCGGTTTTGCCTGCGGCGTAAGCAACGATTTCCTCAAGATATTGACGTGCTGCCAACCGAGCGCGCTCGACAGGCATATCCCTGACAGCAGGCCATCCCCCGCGACAGACATATTCGGCAAGTCCGTCAAGCCGCACCTCATTTTCAGCCTTTTCGAAAACTCCGTCAAATAGATTCGACAATGAAACCATCCCATTTGACAATCCCATCTCGAAAAGAGACATGGGACGCATCCTAATTCGGCCGATCCTGCCAGCGCCGCTGTGCAGTATATGTTTCATTGCATCTTTCGCTGGCGCAGTCGAGCCAGTAAGGATAAAGGCACCCGGTTTGTTTCCGCTTGCATCGACACTGTGTCGCAACGCATAACGTATCTGAGGAATTTCTTGCCATTCGTCGATAAGCCTCGGTTGTTTGCCATGTAATCCGATTGACAAATCTGATTCAACAAGCCCGCGCACTTCCCAATCATCAAGGTGGACAACACTTTCTGCGAACGCCAAAGAGGTCCATGTTTTGCCGCACCACTTTGGGCCATCAATTTCCACTGCACCGAATGTTGCCAAATATTCCTTCAACTCACTTTCAATAAGCCTCGAAATGTATCCTTGGGGTTTTAATGATCCCATTGCGATTGCTCCTTGTTTATTCTGTACCCAGCAATTATACCGCCTTGAAATCCAGCAATTATACCGCCTTTATTCCCAGCAATTATACCGCTTGAGGGAATGATTTGCAAGTATGCGATCATATTTTTTCGCATATTACATCAGAAAAATCATAAAACAGATGAGCATTCCCCTCGTTTCTTGAGAGAATCTGGTCAATAACGTCTGCCAAATCAATTTCTGCAATTGCGGGATGCCAATTTTTATTATGTTTACTTTTTATTATATAAAATGAGTCCTCCTCGAAGTGTATTACATCCTTCACTGCAAAGAACTTATCGTTAATTTTATGTGCCGAAAATCGCGATAAAGCCGTCTGCATTGAAGTAGAATCATCAAATACTTGAATTTCAACCGGTGGCTTGCTGTCATGCAAAACAATCTCGAC
>WRJV01000155.1 GCA_009778415.1 Clostridiales bacterium
TTGCTGATCCTCTGGACGACGCCGGTTACGATTTCGCCCTGCCTGTTTATGTAATCGTCGAAGACCATGCCTCTTTCAGCTTCCCGTATCCTCTGGACGACTACCTGTTTTGCGGTCTGTGCTGCAATCCTCCCGAAGTCCCTGGGCGTCACTTGATATTCGACGTAATCGCCGACGACGAACCTGTTGTCGATTTCCAGCGCTTCTTCCAGCGAAATTTCCGAAAGGTCGTCCTGGACGGTTTCCACTATGTCCCTGCGCATCAGGACGTCTATGTCGCCCTCTTCCCTGTCGATGCTGACTCTGACGTTTTGGGAAGTTCCGTAATTTTTCTTGTATGCCGACAGCAGCGCAAGCTCTATCGCCTCGACAAGGATGTCTTTCGATATGCCTTTTTCTTTTTCAAGTTCTCCAATTGCCCTGATAAACTCCCTGTTCATTTATCTGCTTCCTCCTACCCTTGTCAAAAAACAATCTTGAGCTTCGTCTTAGCGACCTGCTCTTTCGGGAAACTGACTTCGTTCCCCTTTTCGTCAAGTATTGCTATCTTGCCGTCTTTAATGCCAACGAGCGTCCCGGAAACCGTCTTCCTGCCGTTTTCTGCCTTGTACAGGCTGATGTCGACCTCTTTCCCCGAAAACCTCTCGTAGTCTTTTTCTTTAACGAGCGCCCTGTCGAGCCCCGGCGAGGAAACTTCGAGGTAGTAGTTCTTCTCTACCGGGTCCAGTTCGTCCAAGCGTCCGCTCAGGAACCTGCTGACCTTCTCGCAGTCCTCCGTGCTGATGTACCTGCCGCCTCCGGCATCGGCAAAATCTATGTAAATGCGCAAAAACCAATCCTTGCCTTCTTTGACAAACTCGGTCCTGTACAATTCATAGCCGTTGCTGCTAAGGAAAACATCCAGCTCTTCCGTTGCAATTTCAGTGATTTTCTTCTTTGCCACAACAATTCTCCATGGTTTTATTCATTTTCACAAAATCAGAGAGTGGGCATCACCCACTCTCTTGCACGACTATTTCCTCACAAAACATACTATCACAAAAAGCCTGTGATTGCAAGAGTTTATTTCTTTTTTTATTTTATTTGGCCTTATCATAGATTTTCACGAGAAAAACCATTTCTTAAGCTAATTCGAGCTGAAACCCCTAAGCTGCTATCGCAGAGCCAATGAACGCCAGCGCAGCCAGATGCACAGGGTAAAACGCGTAAAACGCCCATTTGGCCTTCGGTCCCTGCACCCCGTCGTACAGCGAAACGCAGACTACTGGCACAAGTGCGCACAGCAGGTAATATATGGGGTGCATCCAATATATGTATACCGCTCCTGCAGCCAAAACCAGGCCCCGGGCAATCTTGTTTCCCGGTCCGGCCAGGTAAATCGCGAATATCCAGCCGGCGCCGAACACGCCGTAGTCCACATCCAGAAAGTAGGCGGCGAGCAGCGGCGGCAGCGCTGCAATAACCGAAAAGGCCTTTTGCTGCAAAGCGACCTCCCCGTCCTCCCCCCTGCCGGGCAATATCCCTCCTATGCGCAGAGTCTTCAGCTTCTCGTACAAGGCTATGCAGCATGCGCCCAAAAACAGCGTGTAGAATATGTTGGTGCTGCTCAGGAAACTGACGTCTGTGAAAAAATCAATGTCTGCGTTCTTATGCGAAAACACCATGTCGTAGGGTATTTCTGAAATTATTGCGAAAACGCCAAGCCGCAGCAGGTACTTGTTGATGTTCTTCGTGTGTATGCAGCCTTGGGCGATCATGTAGGCGTAAATCGGGAAGGCTATCCTGCCAATGACTCGGAAAATCGCAGGAACCCCGAAAACAACGCCGATGTGGTCTGACAGCATGCTTGCAGTCGCAATGATTTTTAGCGTGAAAGCTGTCATCGCAGTCGTCCTCCTTTCGTTGATAACGCGGGCTGTGCCTGCCAGCCCTACTGGAAAAAACTGAGCTGATCCGACTCAGGCAGCCCTTCAAGGGCGCCGTGGTTCCTCAGCGCCTCGATTGCCGTCTTGTTGACCCTGGCCCGTTCCCTTAAATCGTCTATTGTGCAGAACGGCCTCTTGGCCTGCTCCTCCGCAATCGCCTTGGCGGCCGTTTCCCCCAGCCCCGCAAGCACCAGCAGCGGCATCAGGACCTTCCCGCCAAGCACCGTGAACTTAGACGCGAACGAGCGCTCGATCCTTGCCGGCAGGAATTCATAGCCCCTTGCATACATCTCGTACGCCACTTCAAACACTGTGGCTTCGTCCTCTTCCTTCTGAGTGGCGGCTTTCCCTTTCACTTCGACTGCCGCTATCTTTTCGAGTATGGCAGCCGGGCCTTTCAATATGGTGTCCGCGTCGAAATTGCTGGCTTTTGTCGTGAAGTACGCCGCGTAGAACTCTGCCGGGTGGTACACCTTGAAGTGCGCTATCCTGTAAGACATCATGACGTACGCCACGGCGTGGGCGCGGGGGAACATGTACTCGATCTTCCTGCACGACTCGATGTACCATTCAGGCACTCCGTTTTGCCTCATGAGTTCAGCCTCTTTTTCCTTTACGCCCTCTCCCCTCCTGACGCTTTCCATTATCCTGAAAGCGTCGTTGTTCGGCAGGCCTTTCAGTATGAGGTACCTCATTATGTCGTCCCTGGTTGAAATGATGTCGTCCATTGTCGCCGTCCCGCTCTTTATGTAGTCCAGCGCGTTGTTCCGCCACACGTTCGTCCCGTGGGAGCACCCTGATATCTTGACCAGGTCGGCGAATTTTTCCGGCTTCGTGTCGTCCAGCATCTGCCTGACGAAGCGGGTTCCGAATTCCGGTATGCCGTAGCTGCCGTGAGTGTACCTGTAGTCAGGGTCCTTTATCAAAAGCGCCTCTGTGCCGTTGAAGATGCTGTTCACCTTGTCGTCCTTCAGCGGAAGCGAGAGGGGGTCCACCCCCGTCATGTCTTGAAGGTGCCTTATCATGGAAGGCGCGTCATGCCCGAGTATGTCCAGCTTGAACAGGTTTTTGTCGATGGCGTGGTAGTCGAAGTGGGTCGTCACAATGTCCGTGCCGGTGTCGTTGGCGGGGTGCTGCACGGGGCAAAATTCGTATATCTCACGGCCTTGGGGCACAATTATGATGCCACCCGGGTGCTGCCCGGTGGTCCTCCTGACGCCGGTACAGCACATCGCAAGCCTGTCGGCTTCCCATTTGTTGATCGGTATGCCGCGCTCCTCGAAATACTTCATGACAAACCCGTAAGCCGTCCTGCCCGCTATGGTGCCGATGGTCCCGGCCCTGAACACGTTGCTTTTGCCGAATATCTCTTCCACGTACTTGTGTGCGCTGTTCTGGTATTCGCCGGCGAAGTTCAGGTCTATGTCCGGCTCCTTGTCGCCCTCAAACCCCAAAAACGTCTCAAAGGGTATCATGAACCCGTCTTGGTTCATCATCGCGCCGCAATCGGGGCACACCTTCTCTTCCATGTCCACGCCGCACTCGTATTTGGCCGCGTCGCCCCATTCAAAATGCTTGCAGCTGGGGCATATGTAGTGCGCCGGCAGCGGGTTGACCTCTGTGATCCCTGCCATCGTCGCTGCGAAGGAAGATCCGACAGACCCCCTTGAACCGACCAGGTACCCATCTGCGAGGGATTTCTGCACCAGCATTTCGGCAGAGACGTACATGACCGCATAGCCGTTGTTTATGATGGAGTCAAGCTCCCTTTCGA
The DNA here is from genome assembly GCA_009778415.1 of Clostridiales bacterium. Taxonomy (GTDB): domain Bacteria; phylum Bacillota; class Clostridia; order Peptostreptococcales; family Anaerovoracaceae; genus WRJK01. Next base: position 3,700 of record WRJV01000155.1, read on the forward strand.
GCCTGCCCCCTATGGCTTCTGGCAAGGGGTTGCCATACAAGGACCATGCCCGCTCCATGCACCTTGCCCTGAGCGTCTCGTCGGCGTTCTCTATCTTTGGAGGGCATTTCTCGGCAGGGACCGGACTGATGTCACAGACCATGTCCGCGATCGCGTTCGTTGCCGTTACGACCACCTCTTTTGCCTTGTCCTCGCCCAAATAGCTGAATTCTTCCAGCATTTCCTCGGTCGTCCTTATGTAGAGCCCATCTTCGCCCTCAATGTCCTTGTACCCTTGGCCAGCCATCAGTATTTTCCTGTACAGCGAGTCCGCAGGGTCCTGGTAATGGGCATCGCAGGTGGCGACGACGGGCTTCCCCAGCTTTTCGCCCAGCCCTACTATCCTTCTGTTGATTTCTTTAAGCTCTTCAACCCCCGAAACCGCCTTGTTGTCGGCCAGAAACTGGTTGTTGACCAGCGGCTGTATCTCAAGATAGTCGTAAAACGCCGCCAGCTCTTCGACCTCGTCTTCGCCTTTTTTTTCCAGCAGTGCCTGGTACACCTCGCCGGCCTGGCATGCAGAGCCTACCAGCAAGCCTTCCCTGTGTGCGCAAAGCACGGATTTTGGTATGCGCGGCTTTTTGTAGAAGTATTCAAGGTGCGACATGGAAACCAGCTTGTACAAGTTTTTCAGCCCTTCCCGCGTCCGCGCCAGGATTATTATGTGGTAGGTGGCCGGCTTTTTGTATTCGATGCCGCCCCCTTCCTTTATGTACTTCCCGTCGTCGAAATAGTACCCCTCGACACCGTAGATGACCTTGATGCCGAGCTTGCCTGCCTTCACCGTTTTTGCTGCGTCCGGGAAAGCCTGGACCACCCCGTGGTCCGTTATGGCTATCGCCTTGTGGTTCCAAGACGCCGCAAGCTTTATCATTTCCTCTACGTCGTTCAGCCCGTCCATGGCGCTCATCTTGGTGTGCGCATGGAGCTCCACCCTGCGGTTTTCGCTGTTGTCCATGCGGACGTTCTTTTTGCCCTTTTCCACCGCTCTGATGGAGAGCACCGTCGTGTTTTCAAATTTGTCCCATTCAGCCTCGCCCTGAATCCTTACGAAATCCCCTTCTTTCAGGTAGTCGTTCAGCTCTTCCCACTTTTCGTCAGTCAAAAACGCTTTCCCGCAGACCGAAGTCCTCTTGTCGGTGACAAAGAGCGTCGCCAGCTTGTTGCCGCTTTTTATTGTCATCTGGTTCATTTTGAACAGTTCGCCCTCGACTACCACGCTGCCGCTGTCCGTAAAAACGGAACCCAGCGCAACAGCTTCGCCCGTCACGCTTTTTATGATGCCGCCATTTTTGCCTTTGGCGCCTGCTGCCTGCCCGGGTGCCTTCTTTTTTGACGGTTTTTTTGCCTTTGCAGGCAGCTCTTTCCTGACGCTTTCAAAGATTACTTTCTTCTCCAGCCCCAAGTCTTTCAG
>WRJV01000156.1 GCA_009778415.1 Clostridiales bacterium
GGTGAGAGAGTAATGGAAAGAACAATGGCAATATCCGGGGTGATGATTTTCCTGCTTGCGCTTGGCGCAGGCGCAATAGTATTGCAGATCTTTTTATCAAAGAAAGAGGGCAGGTGGCCGGGTTTGATTCTGCCCATCATCACGCTTTGCATATCCCTTGTGGCTGTGTTTGGCATTGCCGCATATCAGACATTAGGCGCGGCTACGATGCAAGCGGTGACGCAGCAGACGGTGACTCAAGACGGCGCCGTCATGCAGGAGACCAGTCCGGAACCTTCTGGCACCGCCCAGACGATGCCAACACCTTCGCTGATTTTCGTGGTTGTGAGCACCTTCCTTATATACAACATTCCCACAGCCATTTTGCTGGCAATCTACTTCGCTTGCCGGGAAAAACAGCGGCGGAGGAAAGCGCTGGCAAAAATGCAAGTGCAGGACTTGGGGTAAAGGGCGGCGCAACGCCCTCGCATTTCTATCCCTCAATCCAGAAATCCCAGGAGGCTTTGCGGCCTCCCTTTTTGTTTACGGTCTTAGTCCGCAAGTTGGGAAAAACCCAAGCTCTTAAAAAATTTCCAAAATATGTAAATTTCCTCTTGACAATTGGTAAATATTGCCATATAATAGTATTTGTGAATGGTAATAAATTGTTTTGGTGTTAAATAATAGCTTATTGCTTAAACAACAACTTATACCTTGTGGAGGAAATTATTATGAAAAGATTTATCAACATTGTTGCGGCTTCAATACTGCTTATCACTACGGTGTTTGCGCCGATGACGGCCTACGCGGCAGCGCCAGACGGCGGCAACACTCTCAACATGCACACTGGCGACGCGGTCACGATCAAAAAAGTATCACGCGACCAGTATTTTATGACGCTTGCGGGCAGGCCTATCGAAACAAACGTATACCAGATTTCAGGCGGTAACGGCGTCGACCAGTTCATGTACTGCCTTGAGCACGGATCAGGGTACGCGCCGGGGAACGCCATCATGAACATAAAAGACGTGTATTCATGGCAGGGCGGCGGCAAGCCGGAAAACGGCGTGCTGTACAACGAAACGACGCACCAGCCGGTTCCGACAGAGAACCTGCAGGTGACGCTGAAGGGCGGGTACACGCTTACCCAGGCGGACACGTTCGCCCTGGACACCATCTACCAGAACAGCTACTCGCTGAAGAACAAGATCAACATCGACTGGGTAGAAGTGTCCTATGCCACGCAAAACGCCTTCAGGGCATTTATCACGGACGTCGCAGGAGTCACCTGGGGCGCGGAAAGCGTCAGCTACGCGGGCGGCGCCTACTATGACGGCAGCGGACGCCTCTGCGTCGGCAGCGTAAAGGCACGCAGCGTTTCCGACAACAGCATTCTCCAGTACTCCTACGAGCTGTACAAGCTCGCCATGAAAGCCAGGTCGGAAGCGAAGATATTCTCGGACGCGAAGCTGAAGCTGGTAAAAACGAGCGAGGACAACTTAGGCGACATGACGACCATCAAAGTCAGGGTCGATTCCGGCGGGAGCGCCTGGCAGGTGTCGCAAGTCTGCAAAGAAGAGCTCGAAGGCTTTGGAGGGTCCATTGACAAACCGTCGGGAAGCGACGGGGAGACAATCACGCTGACAGTGCCCAACGACCAGCTTGAAAGCTTCGTGCTCGACGTCAGGAGCAGGGAGGCGAGAAGCTCCGGGAACCTTTACTTCGCCATTCCGCAGAATTCAGCTTACCAGAAGATGATAGGCATGAATTCAGTAATGAGCGACAACAAGCAGGACACCATGACGTTCAAGCTGCTGGGCGAAGTTGACGACGACATCCCGATGCCCGAGGTTCCAAATTTCACGTTCCCCGGGAAAAAATCCGACCAAGAAGGCGGGTTTGACGACAACGTCCAGAGCGGCAGGGGCGACGCGCTGCTGAACGCAGGATTTCAAGTGTACATTGACGGCACCTACAAGACGACGTTTTACGCAGACGAATTCGGATTGAACGGGATTTCCGACCCTATCGAAATTTGGAGGGCCGAAGACCTGAGCCCCGACATCAGGTACCACAGCGGCTCAGGCATGCCAAACAGAGTGACCTACGACGTTTCGGCAACCGTCCGGATCAGCGAAATCGTTCCGGAAGGGTACTTGTCCGAACCGGATTCAGGGCAAGGCCGCAAGGGCTACCGGGAATTTACGGTCAGGTTCAGGGCGCAAACCTCAAGGACCATCAGGTCCGACGGGGATGGAGGCTGGGACGTCGAACCATGGGACGACTATCAATACAACGTTACGCCGGACACCGGCTACAACAGCAACACAGGGGACAGGAAGCAGGGTGAAACCCAATTCATAAACCTGGTTCAAAAGGGGAATCTGCACATCAACAAGACAATCGAGAAGGACTTCGACCCGTGGGGCGACGTTCCGGCTACAAAAGTTCCCATGGAAGGTGCAAAGTTCACCATAAGGCTCACAGGTGCGGGAAGCGAGAGGCATCCGTACCTCAGAGCGGTCAAAATAACAAAGGGCCAGGAAGGCTACGACCCGTGGGCAAGCTGCTACCGCGTCGTCAAAGACGGAAGCGGCACGGCGATGGACGGCAAAGGCGGCGAAAGTTCCTTTTTCACCACGTCGGAATTCGGCCAGATAAGGATTTACGACATACCATGGGGGACATACCAGATAGACGAGGTTGCAGCATCGACCGCAGGCTACGTGCTGGAACACACCAACATCACGATAAACAAGAATGAGCAGTTGCTCAGTAAAGACATAGTGGACTACGTCATCCGTGACGAGCTGGTCATATACAAAGTGGACAGCGAAACGGAGAAGCGCATCCCTTCAGCGAAGATGGCTTTCAGGCTCAGGTACATGGGCAACCCGAACACGCCTTTGGAAGAAAGGCAAAAGGACAAGAACTACGGGAAATACCTTTCGGCAAGCACCGGCAGCTCCGGTGCGCAGGCCTACACGTTCTTTACGGACGCCAACGGCAAATGCGCCTTCCCGTACCCGTTGCAATACGGCGAATACCAGATTGAAGAGCTGGTTGCGCCGGACGGCTACTACATAGAGGAATATGACGGCAAAGGCGACTACCCGTACCTAGTGCACAAATTCACGATAAACAAAATGGGTGAAAACCCGTTCGAGCATCCGGTAGTCGAGCTCAGCATAAAGAACAACCCTGTGAAAGGCAGGATAGAGGTCATCAAAACCGGCGAAACGATTACCGGTTTCGCCAAGAAAAACACTGAGTACGGAGTCATTAACACGCCGGTGTTTGAAAGCAAACCAAAGGACGGGATCAGATTTGACATATTCGCAAAATCAGACGTCAAACTGCCCGACGGGGTCGATGCACCGCTGTTTGTAGACAGGGGCGGCAAGCCGGTAGAGCTTGACACCGTAGTTGAAAACCACGCGCTGTGGAAAAACGCTGTGCGCACCGAAGAGAAAGTGATGCCCGACGGCACGGCGCTCTCGATAACAACAGAGAGATACCCTGACGACCTTGCGGCGATGTCAAAAGCGAACCTGCTGACGGCCACGAGCAAGCCAAACATGTACGTGCTCGAGTACTCGGTGGAAAACGGAGATTTTATTGAAAACTACAGGTACGACATCTATGCTGAGTATACGCCGGACGGTTATGCGGTATCGGAGGTAAACGTCACCAAAAGGACAGAGTACTTGAACGGCACCCTTGCGGGCACAGGCCTTTTCCCGGAGAACACGTTCGCAGAAATAGCTACGGGAAGCGAAGAAATAACCGATGTCTCTGGGTACAAAAATAAGGTGTTCGCAAACAAGAACGAACTCTCGATGGAATATTTGTACAGCTTGGACCTTGTAAAAGCAAATGAGCGCTTGCTCATCGAACCGCCCTGCGACTTCGGCGTAAAATACGAAGGGCTTGGCACGGCGCACCACACGTACACAAACGGGGCGAAATCGGAATTCTACACAGCCATGTGGACTGACGAAAGTCACCAGGACCAAGTTTTCGTCAAGCACTCAAGCACAGACGAAAACTACGCGAAGTACTTTCTCGCAGGGGACGTCAAATCGATCGCTCCGATAGAATGCACTTACGCAATACCCGGCGGAGAGCTCGCGGAGATGGTAACGACCCCGGCGGGGCTGTACCTCACGGACTTGTCAGAATCGAAATTCATTTTCGCGGACGACGAGGAAGACCCTGCGGAATACTTCGTGGCGGTAGAGTTGGACGGCAGCATAGAATACGTGGCCTGCGGGCCTGACTGGAGGGCGTGGGAAAACCTGCCCGGCGAAGAGGAATGGGAAGAGCTGGCAGGCTATGAGCTGATGTATGGCCGCATGCTGGAAAAACAGCAGATAATGTTTGAAATGGACGGCGAATACCTGATCTTCGCAGAAATAGACGGCAAACCGGGCTTTGCAGCCTGCAGCAGCCATGGGGAAGTTTTCGACACAAAGATAGAATCCTTTGCGGCAACCCTGTACAAGTCGCCGTATGCAGATGATGAAATCGTGCTTGGGCACGACAACGGGTTCATGCTGACAGTGGGCTCAGACGCAAGCGGAGGGAAAATCCGCATCACAAAGCCTGAATTTGCATCAAAGCCCATGACGGAACTCGACGCGAACACAAAGGTCAGCACAGACGGAAACAGCGTGGAGCTGTCAATTCCGATGACTGAGCCCTCAGTGTTCATGGAGCTCAACGACGGGACGAGAGTCGGCCTCGTGTATTCCGGAGGCTATGCCTTCACGACGGTGGAAGTGCCCCTGGGCAACGAATACCCGGTGCTGATATACGAAGGGGCGCCGCGCAGCCTGACGAAAAACGAACAGGGCGACGTGCTGTCGCCGCTCACCCCGAAACTCGACCTTTTGACGCCGGACGCGTCGGGGGACAGGATATCGGCAGAGCTCATAACCCCGCCACTTGCTGCGGTAGAAAGCACTGTTTTCAGGGCAGCGACAAAGAGGAAGAACTCCGGGGCAATAGTTTTCATCTTCCCTGACGGCAGGAAGATGGAAATCGGGACTATAACAGACCAAGACGGAAAAACCAGGGGCCACGCAGCCATAACCTGCTTCACCCCAACGTACAGGTACCTTTTGGGCGAATTCGTGGAGAGCGTAACGACAGGCGAAGCAGGCGAAGGAAAGGCCGTTTCGAGCCTACTGCC
>WRJV01000157.1 GCA_009778415.1 Clostridiales bacterium
CCTTGCCTGCGCAAACGTGGCGAACTGGTTCCTGTTTCCAGGCATGCTAAAACTCGCCCTGCTGCAGAGAATAGAGCAGGGCGGGTTTTCGTTTTACTACGGCATGCTTGGTTTTTTCTGCGTGTCCGCGCTGCTCCTTCGCGCTTGCCGGCTGGACTGGAAGTTTTGGGCCGATCAGCTCGTCCCGTCAGTGCTCATACTCCATGCTTTCGGCAGGATTGGTTGCAGCCTCAGCGGCTGCTGCTACGGCGCACCGGTGGAACTGTTTGGCGTCAGCTTTGACTTCCCAGCCCGCGAGCTAGAGGCGGCATGCCTGTTTTGCCTCTATTTTTTGTTTGAGAAAAAAATCAGGGGACATCGTTTCTTCTGGTACCTTTTGTGCTACTCCACCCTGCGGTTCCTGCTCGAATTTGGGCGCGGCGACGACAGGGGGGTATTCTTGATCGAATGGCTGTCCCCTGCGCAAGTGACGTCGGTTTTAATCTGGGCAGGGCTGGCAGTTTTCATGGTTTTTCATCGGTTACTTGGGAATCGAACGTTTCCTGCCAATTATCAGAGCCGAAATTGATCCGGCGACAGACAGCCAGAGCATAAAAACCATAATAGGCGGGCTGCCGTTGTTTCCGGTCTTCGGGAGGTCGCTTTGGAGGTCGCTCGGGAGGCCGCCTTGGAGGTCGCCTAGCAGGTCGTCCGGCAGCGCCAACGGCACTTCCTCGTCTTCAAACACGAAGAATATGGTCTCCGGAGTTGTCAGCCTCACTCCATATGAGCAGTTGCCGTTGCCGGCCGCTATTGTCACGCTTGCGCTGTACGTCCCCTCGTCAACCCAAAACTGCGTTCCCCCCATGCCGGCATACGTGCCGCCAAACACCTCCTCGCCATCCTTTTTGACGGCGACGTTGATGGTCACCTTGTTGTCTATCTTGGTGACCGCAAAATCCATCCAACCGGCTTCTTCCACAATTACGCCTGTGTGGGTGATGGTTGTTGGAGCTTTGCCTTGCCCGCTGAAATTGTAGGCTTGGCGTGGCGACACGGCTTCGCTGGGAGCCAAAATGCGCACGTCGCGGGTAGCTGACGCAACAAGGCCCGCGCTGTTCGCCACTGTATATGTGAGGGTGTACGTTCCTTCCTTGCCCCTGTTGACGTTTCCTGCAATCTGCACGTCTTCTGATATGTCCCCATCGGCTTCGTCATAGGCATATGCGCCTTGTTCTTGATAGGGAGTGCCGCTGTCGAGGTGCAGTATGATCGGGTCGGAACCGATGATTGTCAGTTTGGGGGCGTTTGCCGGGGGCGGCGGAACTTCACGATCTGCTACAATCACTGTGCGCGTTGCCCGCGCCGTGTTGCCGCCGGCGTCTTCAACCACATAGTCGACGGTATAGAGGCCTTCAGTGTAGTGGTCTATGTTGTCGGTCACCCTGACTGCGCCGGTCAGGCTTGCGCCCAGACAGTCTACTGCGCTGTATCCAGGCTCTGTGTAATCCTCACTGGTGAAAATCTGCACGTCCATCGACCCAGAAAGGGTAATCGTTGGGGGAAGCAAGTACTTAGGCTCTTCGGCAACAACTGCGACGTTTACTGAACGAGTCGCTGTGCTCGTATTGCCTGCTGTGTCTGACACGCTGTATTCAAGTATGTAACGGCTTGGAACATTGCTGTTTACCAAACCAGTCACGTCGACTTTGCTCGTTATGTCGCCGTCGACATTGTCGATTGCAGTGTACCCGGGCTCGATAAATGCCTCGCCCTGCCTGATCTCCATTTCACTGCTGCCTTTCAGCGTCAGCACCGGCGGAGTATTGTCCACAAGGACGACGTTGACAGCCCGCGTTGCCGCGGCTTTGTTGCCTGCTGCGTCCGATACGCTGTATTCCAAGGTGTAATGGCCCGGCACGTTGACGTTGACCGCGCCTGACACGACGACTTTGCCCGTGATGTCACCGTCGATGTTGTCCGTAGCAGTGTACCCGGGTTCGATAAATGCCTCGCCCTGCCTGATTTCCATCGTTTGGCTGCCCTTGAGCGTCAGTACCGGCGGAGTGTCGTCCACGAGGACAACCTCTACGACCCGCGTCGCCTCAGCTGTGTTGCCCGCAGCGTCAGAAACTTTGTATTCAAGCCTGTAGACGCCTGGGGTGTTCACGTTTACCGTTCCGGTCACAACGACCTTGCTGGTGATGTTGCCGTCGATGTCGTCAATTGCGGTGTACCCGGGCTCGGTGAACTTCTCGCCCTGCCTTATCTCCATAACAAGGCTTCCTGCCAGCGTCAATACCGGCGCGGTAGTGTCTATGACTTCAGCCGGCACGCTGTCGCGGACGAGGGCAAGGGTTTTGCCAAGGTCGATCACGCCATAGCCGGTCTCGTTGTTGTATCCTCCGCCCAGCGGCTTCGCGCCCTGCTGGATGTACGAATACACCTGCTCGTTCGTAAGGCCGGGGTTGAGCGCCAGCACCAGCGACGCGAGGCCTGAAACCTGCGGGGCTGCAAATGACGTGCCACCCATGCCAGCGTATCCGCCTTGGGCTGTCGTGGTAGTGTAGCTGGATATTGCAACCACGCCCATGCCGGTCCCGTAGCTCGATATGGAAGCACGGGACGTCCCGTTTGATGTGGCGCCTACCGCCATAACGTTGGAATAGCGGGCAGGGTAACTGATAGTGCTCACGCCGTCGTTGCCGGTAGCGGCAAACAGGGCACAGCCCTTGTTGTATGCGTAATCGACGGCGTTTTTCAGCGTAACGCTGTCGCTGGACGTGCCTAGGCTGAGGTTGATTATTTTCGCCCCGTTGTCTGCGGCCCACATGATGCCCTTTGCGATGTTGGCAACTGACAGTGTGCCGCTGGCGTCGTCGACTTTGACGGGCATAATGTTTGCGCCCCAGTTCATGCCGACGGTTCCGATCCCATTGTTGCCAATTGCGCCGAGCGTACCGGCCACGCCGGTCCCGTGGCCGACCGTGTCGTTGTTGGGCGACAGGCCTGCCACAGCAGAATAGCCGGGCAGCAATTTTGGCAAATCAGGGTGCTGGTAAACACCCGAGTCGACGACTGCGACAGGTGGGCCGCCGTTCTTAACGATGTCCCAACCGTTTTGAGCGTTGATTGCAGTTAGAAGGGCTTTGAGAGTGGTGTAGTTCGGATCGTTTGGCGTGGCGCTGAAAGCGCCTTTGAAGTTTGGTTCGGCATACGCAATAAACTTGCTGTTTTTGTACTTGTTTAGTATGGCGTTTGGATTTTTCGACAAACCCTCGGCCTTTACCACGTAGACATTGTTTGCAACGACGGACAAACCGTCTTTGACGACTTTGGCTACCTCGTCGTCATATTGCTTTTCTTTGCCGGGGAAATTCGACCTGTCAAAAAACATGACAATGACTTGGTCGAGCATTTCGCCGCTCGGGTCTTCATCCGCCGCATATGCCGTAAGAGAAAGCGGGCACACCACCGCCAGCATGACGGTGCAGAGGATGATTGAATACAGTCTTTTCTTCATGTCATCCACCATTTCCTTTTCCATATATTCGCGATAATGCAAGGCGTATATCGATAAAGGGGAAAAGCCGCTGCTCTTTCCCCTGTTACTAGTTTAGCACCGGGCAACCATATTTTCAACCGCGTTTTTGCCTTTCTTCAGTCGCACCGGCGAGATCGGCGAAATATCAATGCGTTGCCCAGTGAAAGAATATCGGGGAAACCGAAGGTGGTAAGGGCAGAGCGCCTTTACCACCTCCGGCTTCGGAATAATACAGTTGTTTGGTTGCCGCATCAAGCCAGTGGGCTTGAATATTGCGTCAATCTATCATGTTAAGGAAGTACAATTTTGTGATTATTGTCGTGCGTGCAAACGTACCATTCGCCGTTTGCGGGGTCGCCGCCGACATACTCGCCCGTAGGCTGGTAGTCGTGCCCCAGAGGCTCGCCGAAAGCGACGCCGGTGCCGATTTCGCAATCCGTACACTTAAGCCATACGATCCCCCCGTCTTCGCAAGTGGGGTATTTGATGCCGGTGATTTCCAGCTCCCCAGTGCAGAAGTCGTCAAACCATATGAGCCAGCCGCCTTCAAACGCCACTGCTTTATGCGGGTTTGTGCCATAATAGAAGTCGAGGTTGTTCCAGAACACAGCGTGCTTGCAGTAGGCTACGTTGTTCACAGTCGGCGCGTTTGCATCGTCCAGTTCGTAATCGCCAGGCCATACAGTGTTGCCCTGCGCGTCGATGGTGAAATAGAGGCCGTCTGCTCCACCCGGGTATTTTGGCTTCCAGACCAAGTTGTAATCCCCGTCTTCACCGTGAAAGGGCTCGTCCCAGAAGAGCTTGATTTCTTCCCTGAACACATAGTCGCCGGGCTGGAGGTATGAACCGTCATCTAGCTTTTCAATAAACACCATGCCGCCAAAACCGGTATTAAAAGTGCCTATCAATATTTCGTCTTCTCCCATGATTTTGAAAAGGTCAAAGCTAAACTCATCCGGCAGAACCTCCAGCACGCCGCCGTATTTTACCTTGTTGAACCACACGCTGCTGAAAAACTCGCCGCCTGTCCTGTTGTCGAAACCGTTGCTGCCGTAGATGGGAACCAGCTGAGGCTGGGCAGAGTAGTAGTCTGCATTGTTTATGCCGATCATGAAGACGACGTCAACAATCTCTTCATCTCCGTTGAACACGAAGTCGCTGTAATTGGCGATGATGTCTTCTATGATTTCTTTTGCGCCCGGTATTCCTGCCACTGCCGCTGTCCCTGCTTCAACAGCGCCCCAGTTGATGTTGTCAAATGCTTCTGACGTTATGTCGATAGCGCCGAGCAACGCCCAAGTGACTATCTGGGTAACTACCCGGTGTTCGTCCAATTTGCCGTATTTCGCCTCGATATAGTTGTACGCTTTCAGGAAGTCGGCATACGGAACGCCATTGGGTGCATCCTTAAGCGCGACCATGTAGTTGCCGGGGCCCTCAAAGAACGACACAGAACCAGCGTTGGCGCAGAACGATGCGTATTCCTTGCCTGTTTCGGCGTTTCTAATTCCGATGGGGAAGATGTCGCCGGTGTTGTTAAGGCCGGGGTAGCCCAAAACATAGCCGCCGCCATAGCCGTTGATAATCGTGTAGTAAGCGTCGTAGTCGAAATCAGCTTTTACGCCGCCTATCCCAACTCCGTCAACGAAGAATACGAACAC
>WRJV01000158.1 GCA_009778415.1 Clostridiales bacterium
CCAACAAAGGCGTAGTCGCGGCCGTCCCACTTGAAGAGCTCGAACTTCTCGATGCCGCTCCCCTTCGAGTCGTCTTCTGCTACGAGCGTCACGGACGTCCCGCCTGCATACTTGTCGACGTCCACGCTGTTCAGCGTCGGCGCGATGAAGTCGTCGAGGATGCCCGCTGCGCTGGCGTAAATAGCCGTGGCTAGCAACGGGTAGTGCTTCTGGTAGTGGGACCTGTAGTACAGGTTCATGCCGATGGACAAACTCTGGACCGGCTTGCCTGTGATGCCGCCGCCCTTCAGGATCGTGCTGAACATTGTAGTCCTGTTTGCGAAGACGGTTTTTGCTCCACTTGTAGCCTGGAAGCCGCCGATGAAGGCGTCGTTGCCGTCGGGCAGGCTGGTGAACAGTATCTTTGAAGTTGTCGGTATGTTGCCGGTGAAGTAGTTGCCTCGGGCGTACAGCGTGTCGGTGTTGGCGTAGTTCTGCGTGAACAGGCTGTCGTCAATGTTGTAGGTGCCATTTATTGCCACGTCGTTGAACGAGCCTGTTGACGGTGCGGAAGTATTCCCTGTACCGAAGTTGGCGTTGGTCAGTGTTGCTGCGCTCTGCACCATGATCAGGCCGAGCTTGTCGTTCCTGATGGCGTTGAGCAGGTTGCCGCTGGCTGTGGCGTTGTACAGGAGAACCACGTTGGCACCAGGCCTGACGGTCGTAGCAGAGCTTCCGTTGTAGTCAGTCCCGTTGGCGTTCAGCATGTTGAACCCAAGGTAGTCGTCGAGAGACCAGAAGATGTTGCCGCCTGTGGTCGCTGCGTTCCTAGTTGAGTTGGTGGTTATAATTGGTTCTACGAGCTGGATAGCTTCTTTCGGCAGATCGCTTATGTACTGGCCAACAAGGTGGCAGCCGTTGAGCCCCAACACGGGGTTCACTACCAAATTGTCAACCTTCGCAAGGTCTTCAACTTTGATGATGTAGTCGGAAGCGTTGCCTACTCCGTCAACTGCTTTCCTGAGCATCCACACGTCAGCCTTGTCAGAGAAGGACGGACCGCTGGACCTGCCTGAGAGCAGGAGGTTGACGAACCTAACGGCATCGTTGCTGTTGCTCTTGAACACCACGTAGTCGTCTTCGTCGCCTGCTATGTCGAGGGTCTTGCCTATTGCTGACGTGACTGGGACGAGTGCTCCGGCGAACGGGTCGACCCCGCCGTTGAGCGCGTTCCAAACCTGTACGCTGTCAAAGCCCCTGACGTCTGGGTAGTTGCAGTAGATGTCGGCGTACATGCTGCCGAACCTAGTTGCGTCGTAGCCTTTGCTCATCATCTCGAAGACCACGTTCCTGTTGCTCTGCTTGAAGTCGTACACGTAGGTGCCTGCTGGGTACACTTTGCCGCCGTATGTGGCGTCTTTGGTGCTCACGCTAACCTTGCAGTCCACCAGCATGGTGAAGTTGAGCGCCTTGATAGCTTCGGCCGGGTTGTACTGATTGACAGTATCAACCGGGATAACAAGGTAGTCGGGGAAGAAGTTCAGGTCTTCGCCCGCAGCGTCGACACCCCTTGGCCTGCCGACGACCGTCTCTGTTCCTCCAATGAGGTCGATAAAGTACTTGTCGCAAGTCATCGCGTCGATGTTCTCTATGCCACGGAGCTTGTATTCCAGCTTGTTCATGACAGAGCTCTTGCGGAAGCTGGTGTATTTGTTGTCTTCCAAGTGGCTGGCCCTGGTAGCACCGTTCACGTCTTTAAGCTCGCCGTTCAGCAGGTTGCCTTCGTAGAAAGCAGTGGTGCCGTGGAGCAGGGTGTTGACCATGGCGTAGTTGATGACGTTGCCTGCCGTAAAGGAGTCAGAGTTGGAGTGTGGGAACTCTATAGTGTAGCCGTAGGTGCCGTAGAGCATGGCGTACATCGGGCCGTAGACGTTGCCGCCGTCGTCCCAAGCACCGCCGCCCAGCTGATCCCAAGGTATGCGGAACTCGTCATAGCCGGTGCTCCCCAAAACGGCGAAGCCGCCTTGGTATGACAGCTCAAGCATGTTGTTCTGGAGCAGGTCGTACTCGTAGCTCAAAGAGTGTGGGAAGGTGCATGGCTCAATCAGCATCTGGGTGACGTACCCGTGCCATTCGTTCATTACCATCGGATCCCATTTAGCTATGTCCTGAGTCAGTGCGATCGTCTCGGGCTGTGTCGCGTATATGCAGTCGCGGTTCAGGTCGAGGCCGTACCTGTTAGTCCTGCGCATTGCAGCCTTGCCGTCAGGGTTGCTGCACAGTGTATTGACGAAGATGAACTTGTCGAGAGCTTCGCCTGTGTTGAAGGTTTCTTTGACCCTAGTGTCGTTCTGCGCGAACTTGCCGGTGTACCCACCGGTAAGCAAGTGGGAGGATGTACCGTTGGTGAATCCCGTGGCGTTGCGGCGGTACCTCAAGGTCACGTCGCTCTTGTTGAACCTGCTGTAGGATATCTCCTGCCCTGCCTTGCCGCCGGCAATCAGGTCGTTGACCAGCTTGATCATGGTCTCGGTGCCTGTCACTTCGTCGGAGTGGACGTTGTTCTGGTAGTAGACGTTGACCATGTCGATGTCAGCGTCCGGAGCGTCCTTGTATTTTGCCATGAGCTTGGCCGGGTCTGTGTTCATCTGCTCTTTGAACCCGCCTGGGCCTAGGTAATCATTAACTTTGCTTTCGTCCTTCGCGACGGCGATATTCCACTGGGCGTTGAACCTTGCGTAGTTGTTGTAGCTCGCGTTTTCTGTTTTGTAGTTGTCGGTGAGGCCGTAGCCTATGATGCTGACTTCCACGTAAACGTCAGTTGCGCGGTCGCCTTTGACGAACCCGTCACGGTACCCAGGACCTGCTTTTTTCACGTAGCCTGCCGCCAGCACGCCTGTGGGCTGCGCATCCAGCTCAGCTATGGTCAAAGGAGTGCCGTTGATGGCCGTAATAAGGCTCTGCGCGAACTCGTTGATCTCTATCCATGAGTAGTGCTGGTCGTAGGGACCGATGTGCATGTCGGTCGTTGCCAGCGTTTCAGCTCCCTTGACTGCTGCCAGCTCGTACATGCCAGGGCCTTTGTTGAGCGGACCTGATTGCCACCAAGCGCGGTTGTCTGCCGTCTGGCCGCTGCCGAAGTCGCCCTGCCCGCCGGCGCTATAGCTCGCGTATGGCACGTTGGTGCCGGAGCTGGACGTGCCCCAGGGAGCGTTGACCCTGATGGAGGCGGTGAACTCGTAGCCCACGACCGGCCAGACCGGGTTGTCGAAGTCGATAACAGTCCTCATAACCTTGCTGTTGGGGACGGGGACTATAATCTGTGTGTTGCCGCGCAGGTTGTTGCCGTTGCCCCAGGCGCTTACGGGAACACCGCCGTAGGTGAAGCTGACGGCGTCCAGGTAGGTGTTCATCTCATCTACTTTCAGCGGGGTAACGCCGTCGCTGGCTACGTCAGCCAGCGGAAGGTAGAATATTACGTTGAACACCCTTGGGTCTTTCAGGTTGAACTCCCGCCTTGTGGTGTAGTACTTAGCAGGGTCTTCAATGAGCTCGCCATTGATCCTTTTAATGTCCCTACCCTTGTAGACTTCAGGCCTGTACAGTATCTGCGTTGCACCGCCGTTGAGAACCTCTACGCACTCGAAATCGAGGCTCACGGGGTTGGCTACCGCCATTGCGCTGAAAATAGCCGGCGTCGCTTCAACATAGTCCAAGCCTTCTGCAAGGCAGAATGCCAGGCCTGTCTCAGGAACCGGGTCGTCGTTGCCCGCATACGTGAATATGCCCGTCGACAAGACTAGGCCTAGTACGAGGAGCAGGCTTACAAGTTTTTTCATTTTCTTGAGATGCATAATACTAATAACCTCCTTAATAATTATGTATTTCTAATATCGCCTCATTTATTATGGAGTTGGGGTTCTCTGTTTTCAGCCGCGTTTTTTATGAACGTGGTTAACACAAAATAACTGCTAATCCTCACCCCCTTCATGTATAGTTCATTTCTGTCTGCGAAAGATATCTTGCTATACAAGTATTATATATAATGTGGACGATATCCGTCAAATGGTTTCTTTCAATTTATATAAAATTTATCAAAATTCCTTGTTGTTTTACTATACCACACGCCGGATACATCTCGGTTACATATCAGAAATTTAGACAATTCAAAATATTAAGCAAAAAGTAAATCCATGAACAGACATTAGCCAAAAAACGACGGCTACCTGAAAGTACTGCCGGCATGTGAGGAATAGCAGCCCGCGCTAGATTTATAGACAACAAAGACGACCCGCCGCGCCCATTATGGACGTGGCGGGTTTGCACAAGACATGGAATCGCCTCTCGCTTTTTTCTACGTCAGCAGCAATTATTATAGGCAGAGCTGAGCGCCTGCAGCGAAAGCTACCTCGGAACGCCCGTATAGCCGTTGACCGCTAGGACTATGTATTTGTATGCCCAATGTGAACCGGCCACGTCGGTGAAATTGAGGGCAGTGTCCTGCCACATGGATGCTGCAGGCTCCTTGCCAAGCAGGTACCGAATCAGGGCCGTCACCGCCTCGCTCCTGGTGGTGCTGCCGTCCGGCCTGAATGTGCCGTCTTTATAGCCGGTGAAGATGCCGGCCTTTACTGCCTTAAGGACATCGTCAGTATTTGGGTGGCCGTCGATGTCGTTGAAAGTGTTCTCTGCAATTTCAGTTAATTTTTCAGCCTTCACGAACATGACTGCCATCTCGGCTCGGGTAAGTGGGTCTGCCGGGCGGAAATTGCCGTCTTCGTCCGCTTCGATTATGCCTTCGCCTTTTGCCCACTCGACTGCGCTGAATGACCATCTGTCTGGCGTTACGTCGCCGAAAGACGGAGCACCTGCATATGATTCAGCCGGCTGCTCTGCATTCAAGCGGAAGAGGATGGCTACAAACTGCTCTCTAGTCATGAACCCGTCGCCCCGGAAGGTGTTGTCTTCGAAGCCGTTAATAAACGGAGGGAAGGATATGGGGTCTGCAAGCGGCACTTCCTGTTTGGCAATAGTGGTGCCGCCACCGCCGCCACCTTGTGGTGGGATAGATGGAGGCGGAGGCAGGGGCGGGGATACAACATAAGCCGGTATTGTCAGGCTTAGCACGTCGCTCTTATTTCCCATTGAATCCTCGCCGAGTACGTACATCTTCCACTGGCCCGCTGTCAGTGAGGTCAAAACGACGA
>WRJV01000159.1 GCA_009778415.1 Clostridiales bacterium
CCGTGCGCCGTGCGCAAGCGCGGTTGTTCCAAACAGAAAGGAACGGCTATTGTGGTCAAAGAAGAAATGTTTTCGGTTTGCGACTTTGCGGTCGGGATAACAGAAGCGATTGATTTAGTTTCAGCAGAATTAAACGACCACCACAAAAAGGTTGCTTACATATCATACCAAATCGCAAAAGAAATGAAATTGCCGGAAAAAGACGTGAACGACATTATTATGGCGGCATTGTTGCACGACATTGGCGTGTTTACAGTCGAAGAGCAGACGCAAGTGATAACATCGCAGTTCGAGGACAGCACCCTCAACACTCACCCTGAAATAGGGTACAGGCTGCTGCGCAATTTCGAGCCTTTTGCGAAAGCTGCGTTGTTGATAAGGCATCACCACGCGCACTATGACAAGCCGTCAGGAGGGCATCCGGCGGGCAGCTTGCCGATTGGCAGCTACATCGTACACTTGGCGGACAGGCTGTTTGTCTTGTTTGACAAGGACAGTGAGATACTGGGGCAAATTCCGCACATGATGAAAAGAATCGAAGAGAACGCATCGGTTTTCCATCCAGGCTCGCTTGCAGCCCTGCGGCAGATTGCGGGAATCGAGTATTATTGGATTGAAGCCAGTTTTATTCCCCTTGGCGATGTCCTGCACCAAAGGTTGCAATTCACCCCCCAAACGATCAATTTGGACGAACTCTTGAGTTTAGCGAAAGTTATATCGCAAATCATAGACTTCAGGAGCAGGTTTACGGCGACGCATTCGAGCGGGGTGGCAGCAGTCGCGGCAGAGCTTACCAAAATCTGCGGATTTTCAGAAAAAGAGTGCAAGCTGATGGAAATAGCAGGGTACATGCACGACATCGGGAAACTGGCGATTTCAAATGACATTTTGGAAAAAACCGGCGCTTTGGACCACAAGGAATTAAACGAGATGAGGAAGCATTCCTTTTTTACATATGCTGTCTTAAGTAAAATCAAGGGGTTTGAACAAATCGCGATGTGGGCTGCGTTCCACCATGAGCGGCTTGACGGGAGAGGGTACCCGTTCCATGTCAGAGGCGAAAACTTCTCCAAGCTGGCTAGGATCATGGCTGTCGCCGACATCTTGACGGCAATAACGGAGGACAGGCCGTACCGCCAGGGCATGGAAAGCGGAAAGGCCATCGAGGTTTTGACGAGCATGGTTGACAATGGCGGAATCGACCAAGGTGCGGTAGACATTGTAAAGAATAATTTCGCAAGAATCAACGAAGTCCGCGTAGCAGCGCAGAAAGCGGCGCTGCAGGAATACGTCGCGTTTTATTCATGACAACAGGGCAAATGTGGCGGGTTCGGCTTTGCACCGATTGTGCGGAATTAGGCATAAACATGTCAACAGCAATAAATATTTTTATTCGCCAAGCAATAAGGCAGAGTAAAATACCCTTTGAAATTACCGCCAAAAAAGCAACCATTCCCGAAAAGAGGGATCGCCGCTTGGCTTTCGGCTGCCTTAAGGGAAAAATTCACGTCCCAGACGATTTCAACGAACCGCTTGATAATCTCAACTGCCCTTTCAGAGAAGATGACGATTATAACTGCTGATGAGAATATTCAGAAGTATGCCGTATCATGGACTTGGCTGCAATAAAAAATTGCTGCACCGATTGCGGCCTACGACCCACGTCATAAAAAAGGAAATCATCTTTATTTTATCACATTTACCATTGCAGAATTCCGATATGGGTGATATAGTGTTTGTGAGATCAGCCAAATGGAGGAGAACATGGCGGCTGGCTTGTATTAATTGACAAATTTATTAAATTATGGAAAAATCAGGAGGTAATCTGCTATGAAAAAAATCTTGTCTATAACGCTGGCGGCTCTGCTGGTAATGTCACTTTTTGCAGGGTGCGGCGGATCAGGGTCCGGAGGCGGCGACACGCAGGGCGGCGGTGCGCAGGGCGGCGACGCGCAGGGCGACATAACCCTGACGCTTTGGTCGCACATTGAATTTTGGAATGATGCGCAGGACAAAATAATCCAGGAATTCGAAGCGGCGAACCCAGGGATCAAGGTCAAGCGTGAATCGTTCCCTTATGACGATTTCGAGTCTAAAACCCAAACGTCTCTGCTCAGCAAAAGCGGAGGGGCGGACATCTACAACCTGTGGGGAGGCTGGGCGGTCGACTTCGCCAGCACAGGCGCTTTTTCGCCGGTTCCAGACGACTTCGTGGCTGAGCTCAAAGCCGACAGTTACGAGCCGGTGCTGGGAGCTTTTGAGTACGAAGGCAATTACTACGGGGTTCCGCTCGAGTTCAACATCGAATACGGCGGCATGCTCGTTTCCATCCCAAAATTCGACGAGCTGGGACTTTCATATCCAAAGACATGGGATGAAATGATCAGGATAGCAAGGGAAAACAGCGAATCCAGAGGCGTGAATTTCGAACTGCGAGGCTTCGACTTCCCAGCATGGGACGCGCTGACCTACATATGGCTCTCGATGATCCTTTCATCAGGCGGCCAGTACATGGATGGCGATAAATTCAACTTTTCTACGCCCATTGGCATAGAAACCATGCAAAAACTGGTGGACTACGTGAAAGTAGACCACATGACCAACACAGAAGGCATCACCAATGCTGAGGAGCTGGAGCCTTACCACAAGTTCTTCCTCGGCGAGTCTCTGATGGTTCCGCGAGGGCCTTGGGTGGTTCCGGAAGGCATAGACGATTTCGGCCTGGAGTACGGCGTCGATTTCGATTACGTTGCAATGCCATTTTACGGCAGCCAGAAGCTTTTCGCTGCCGAAACAGGCTGGGGGCTTGCAGTCAACGCGTCTTCGGCAAACCAGGAGGCAGCATGGAAATTCGTCGAGTTTTGGCTTGAAAAAGACAGGCTGCTCGATTACAACATCTCCTGCGGCATGGTCCCGCCGGTAAAGACCATCTCACACGACCCAGACCTTCTTGCAGCCATGCCTTACTTGGCGCCGCTGGTGGACATTTTAGATGGCGGCAGGTTTATCGGCTATTTCAACACTGACATACTGAAGGAAGCCGTTGGTGACATGTACGTCAACATCATCAACAGCGACATTTCGGTTGCCGACGCTGTCAAAGAGCTTGACGACACGTTAAACGAAGAATAGGCTCAAACAGCATAAGGGGGAGGGACAGCGTTGAAGAGCAAGTGGTTTGTACGGGCAGTGCTGCTGCCAGCCGTCATATTGTTCGCAACCTTTATGGTTTTTCCGATCGTTAGCGGGCTTGTAATCGCCATGTTCGACTACAACCCGCTGCGCTCAGAGAATTCGTTCATAGGGCTTTCAAATTTCATCAAGCTTTTTCACGACGCGACGTTCATAAAATCGCTCAAAAATACGTTGACGTTCGTTTTCGTTACGGTGGCTTTGAACATCACAGTCTGCCTCTTTTTGTCGACGCTGATCTCGTCGCTAAGGTGGGGCAGGCTGCGTAGCCTGTTCAGGGTGCTGTTTTTCATGCCCTGCGTCGCGCCCCTAGTGGCATCAAGCACCGTCTGGAGGGGGCTGTACTCGCCAAAATACGGCCTTATCAACAACTTCATGGAAAGCGTCCTTCACATCCCAGCCATCAACTGGCTTGGCACGCCTGCATTCGTCATGCCTGCCATCATTCTTTTCACGCTGTGGGCGGACATGGGTTACAACATCATACTTTTTTCGGCGGGCATGGACGGCATCCCGTCTGATTTTTACGAAGCGGCGGAAATGGATGGCACAAACGCGATCAAGAAATTTTTCTTCATCACTCTGCCCTTGTTGGGGCGGACCATGAGCTTCGTCGTCGCAATGACGCTGATTTCGCATTTTCAGATGTTCGCGCAGTTTCAAGTGCTCGCCGGCAGGACCGGGGGCCCGAACCAAGCGGGGAACGTGCTCACGTACTACATTTACAAGACTGCGTTTCAAGCCAAGGACATGGGCTACGCTTCCGCGATCGCCATAGCGCTTTTTGTGATTATCATGATAGTGACGCTGATTCAGCAGCGCGCAAGCCGCGTAGACTGGGGGTACTAGATGAGTCAAAGGTGGAACAAAACAGTGATGGGGAAGCAAATCGCGGCGCTGACAATCCTGATTGCCGTCTCGGTGTTCGTTGTTATGCCCTATGTCTGGATGCTTCTGACTTCATTCAGGACCACGAGGGAGATCATGCAAAGCCCCGGCAGGATGTTTCCCATCGACTGGACTTGGTCGGGGTACGTAACTGTCATCACAAAGTCCCCGTTTTTCAGCTGGTTCGTCAACAGCATGATTGTTTCCATATCAGTCACGGCAGCTGTGCTTTTCACGAGCACTTTAGTGGGGTACGTGTTTTCAAAATTCAAGTTCAGGGGCAAAACAGCACTCTTCTGGCTGCTGCTCGCAACCATGATGGTGCCGTACCAGATAATGATGATACCGCAGTTCCTGATAATCAACGAGATTCACATATACGACACACTGTTGGCCCTGATCGTGCCTGAGCTGGTCACTGCCTTTGGCATATACCTTTGCCGGCAGTTCTGCGACGAAATCCCCGACAGCCTCTGCGAAGCTGCGGTAATCGACGGGGCAGGGCCGTTCAAGATATATGGGATGGTCATCCTGCCGCTGCTGAGGCCGTGCATGGGGGCGCTGGCTATATTCACTTTTTTGGAAGTGTGGAACGAATACTTGAAACCGCTGATAATGCTCAACGAAGTGAAGCGCATGACGCTGCCGCTGGCACTGGCTTTCTTTTCTGACGCGCACAGCCGGGACATCGGCGCGATCATGTCCGCGTCGGCTATGATAATGCTGCCTGCGACGGTCTTGCTGCTGGTGCTCCAAAAACAGTTCATCAGAGGCATAGCCATAACCGGCATGAAATGAGGAGGAACAAAATGAAAAAAATCGCGTTTGTCGGTGCCGGGAGCTTTGAGTTCACCCGGGAGCTTGTAAGGGACATATTGACGTTCCCCGCACTCAGCGACATTGAAATCGCGCTGATGGACATAGACCCGCAAAAGCTCGAATTCAGCCGCAAGGCTTGCGAAAAAATCGTCAAGGCAGGAGGCTACGGTGCTACCGTGACCGCCACGACAGACCTTACGCAGGCGCTAACGTCGGCCGACGGTGTTGCCATCACAATTTTGTCCGGCGGGCCTTCGGTGTTTCGCACAGACATCGAAATCCCCAAAAAATA
>WRJV01000160.1 GCA_009778415.1 Clostridiales bacterium
GCAAGCCGTAATCGTCCATAAGGTACCTGAACGGAAACCTGTCGCCAAACATCAGAGTCTTGACTGGTGCCGCACTTACAATTTCTTGGTATTCTGCGTCCAAAGCCAGCAGCTTTACAGTGTACTCCACTAGGTTGCCCCTGTATTCCGCTGCATTGCTGGGATCCAGCGACACAAGGGCGTCAGCAATAGCGCCGCAAAGCACCGCAGCGTTCCTCAGCGACAGCCAGACATGCTCGTCCAGGCCTGCTTCTTCCTCGTCTCCATCGTCTTCCATCCCTTCGGCGCTTTCTTCCATCTTTGCCGCAGCCCCAAGCCTTTCAAGCATGCTGATTGCCGCCATGTCAGGGTTGGCAACTTCCCTAAGCGCGTCCGCCGCCCACCTGTCGGATTCGCCGCCCACGTAGATGAACAGGTCGCAGGAAGATATTTTCACCATGTCGTCAACTGAAGGCTGGTAATTGTGCAGGTCGATGTTGTTGCTCAGAAGAAAAGTCATGTCGTAGTTTTCCTCTTGGCTGCCGAGAATCTGGCGGGTCCAGTCGTACAGCGGAAAAATCGTGCATACAATGCTGATCTTCCCGGTTTCATGTTTTTCAGTTTTGCTGCAGCCCGGCATCATTGCTGCAATCAGCATTAGCAAAATGAATGCAATAAAAAACGCATTGTGTCGTTTCACTGTCTTAACTCGCCCCCTTTATTTGCAGGATATCACAAAAATGCCGAGAAAACAACCAGTTTATGCCAATTGCTAAATATACCAGAACGGCATGATGCAGTCTTGTTCAGTCAGCGGCAGCAACCTGTCGTTCGTGCAGATGACCGCCCCTTCGCCGCGTTCGTATGTGCTGTCATTGCCTATCAGGCGAAACGCCTTGATGTCGCCTGCGTTTGGGTTGCTCTTTTTCTTAACCTCAATCGGATGAAGCTTGCCGTTGCAGTTTATTATGAAATCGATTTCGTTGGCATCTTTGTCCCTGTAAAAATACAGGTAATTTTTCGGGTCAATCCCTGCGTTGCAGAAGCTCTTGAGTATTTCGGAAAATACAAACGTCTCGAAAAACGCCCCTGCCATCGCCCCGGTTTCTATCTGTTCAGCTGTGTGCCACCTTGTTAAAAAAGCCATTAGCCCGGTATCCAAAAAATAGACTTTGGGTGTCTTAATCGCCCGTTTTGCAATATTGCCGTGATATGGCGGCAACAGGTATATCAAATTCGAAGCACGCAATACAGACAGCCACCTTTCGCAAACCGTGCGGCTTACACCGATGTCTCTCGCTATGCTGTCCACGTTGAACAGGTTCCCGGAGTTGGCAGCTACGACCTGCATGAACTGGTAGTACTTGACTTCGTCCCCGATATTCTCGATCTGCCTGACGTCCCGTTCTATGTAAGTGCTTACGTAACTGCTGTAAAAGGAGTTCCAGTCAATGCCTGGCTCTGAATGAAGTTCGGGGAACGCGCCTCTGTGGATGAAATGCCACAGATCAGGATATTTCCATTCCTTTGGCGCCCGCTTGCTTTCATATTCGGCAGTCGGCGCAAATGGTTCGTTGAAGCTGTCATTTTTTACCTCGCGCATGGAAAGCCCCATCAGCTCAAATATGCCCACCCTGCCCGCCATGCTCTCGCTGAGGTTTTTCATCATGTTGAAGCGCTGTGACCCTGACAGATAGTAAGCCCCTTTTTCCTTTGTCCTGTCTATGTGGATTTTCAGGTATGGAAACAGTTCCGGCGCATACTGCGCCTCGTCGATGAAAAGCGGCGTCCCAAACTTGCTGAGAAAGATTTTCGGGTTGGTTTTTGCTAGCGCCCTTATCTCCATGTCGTCAAGGACTGCAACCTCCAAGCCTTTGCCGGCAAAAATATGCTCAACCACCGTGCTTTTGCCTGTCTGCCTGCTCCCTGTGACCGCCATAGCCCCGCGCAGGTAGTTTTCGCCTGTCAACACACCCTCAATATGCCTGTTAATGTACATGTTGCCGCACCTCCCCGTACCGCCTATAGGCACTGTGAACCGCCCGCGTTAGGAACAAGGAATTCATTTCCGAGTTCCGCCGGGGTATGGGGCAGAGCCCCATCTGGGTTGCGGGCGATAGCCCGCGTTAGTGACTTACTCATTATATCGCCTTTATTAATAATGTCAAGATTCCCTCATCATGGAAATGAAAATCTTTTCGCCCTTGTGGCCGTTGCAGTCGCCCGGCGTCATCGTGTTGTGGTACAGCACGAACTCTTCGCGCTCGTATGCTTTTTTCGTAGCGGCTGTGGCTTCTTGCAGCGCCTCTTGGTGCATCTTGGCAGCCTTCTCCGTTATATTTTGGGTAGTTCGTGCGTTAAGTGTTTTTACTTCTTCCTTCACCATGCTTTGAATTGCTCCTTGGACTTTCTCAACTGATTTGGCAATCGTTCGGCCCCGTTCTTCTTCTGACGATACGAACAGGCGCCGTATTGGCTTGGGCCCTTTGTCTTTTGTCCCATGCAAATACAAATAAGCGCCACCCGCCCCGGCGTTCAAATCCACTGCAAACCGCCAGTACTTAGCTGTTACGCCGTTGTGCGCCACTGTCACGAACTCGTTGGGGTAGCCCCCTCTCTTCGCAAACGAGATGAAAAAGTTAGTGTAGGCGTCGCTCGCGTCTGCGCTGAGCTTGTACCACAAATATATGTATTTGCCGCCCGCCCCGGCGTTCAGGTCCCAATTTATCTTCGTGTAACCTGCTGACGAGTGGTCCTTCCCGTCGATCTCGACGATCACGTCGCTCACGTAGCCCGGCGTGTTGAGGCTGACAATTGCTCTCGTTATGTCTTCGCGGACAAAATCCATGTTGACGAGGTTCGTGTTCCGGAAATACGTGCTGCCCCCCGGGTTCGCCAGAAAACTCCGTAGGCAGGGGTGCGCGTAGCTGCTCGTAGCCTTGAGTATCCCGCCTCCTGCGATCCAGTCCCACAGCGTCCAGTCGCTTACGTGAAACTTGCTGGGGTCGCGCCTTGCCAAACTGTCGAACACCCAGTGGGGCAGGCACGCACCTTTCTCTTTCTGCTGTTTTTCAACCCCAGCCTGGTTGGAATTGTAAGACCCCTCAGTCAAACTGCCCGACAACCAGAAGTCGCTGTCGTCTTTTTCTGACGAAAAAAGGTCGCTGATGAACACCATCACCCGTGACTTTCCTTTGAGCGGCCCTTTTTCTTCCACGATCCTGTTCAGCGTCAACTTGCCTTTGATGCCGGTGCCTCCTCGTGCGCTGAAAGAGTGCTTGTCGGTTCCCTCTGCCGGATTTGGTTTGTACATGTATTTTCCCAGTTCTTCCCTGATCATATCCTTGACGCGTAGAACCCTTCCTGCGTCGCCGTATACCCAGTTGCTCTTGTAGTTGAGCTGCTCGTCGCCCGGACGGACGAACAGAAGGACGACCTCGCCATTGTTCCTTTCAAGGAAAGCCTTTATGTCAGCCAATCCAGTCTTGAATTCCTGCCCGGGCTGGAAAACTCCGGCATGATGCATAAAGTACCTGTAGTCGGGGGGCGTGTTGGCTGGTATACGCATGTCGAAGTCGACTCTGCAGGTCACCCGCACGTCCAGGGCGCGCACACCAATCTCCAGCTGTTTGGCTATGGTGTAGTCCTGGCACCTTATGTCGGACAAGCTTTTGCCACTGTACACGCCCGAATTGTGCGTCGACGGGATTTTCAGCTGCCGCAAGTCCACGTCGCCTATCTCGTCCATTAGGTCGTGCATCCAGTTGTTCAATCTGATCTGTGTTTTCATTTTGATTCCTCCAACGCTCTTTGTTGTTTTGCTGCCTGCAAGATACGACACCCACATTTTACCACAAATTTCCCAAAAAACAAACCTTTCCGATGAATGGTGTTGACAGAGCTCACAAAAACGCCCCTGAAAACTCTCAGGAGCGCTGAATTTGCTTGGTTGCGGGGACAGGATTTGAACCTGCGACGCCAGTTGAATTTCTTGTTTTTTGTTCACGTTGTTAGTCCGTAAGTCACTAAACAGCGTCAGTTATATGGAGTTCTTGCTTGAGTGCTGTCTGCAGGATTGCCGAGAAATTCACGCCCGCTTTTTCTGCTTCAAAATTCAGCCATGAGGGTATTGTGCAATTTTTTTTCACTGTACGCATGTCATTTTTTCGGCGATACTCCCCAAAATCCACGTCAACAAGCGTGAGAATATCGGATTCATTTTCTTTTCGCACATCGCCCAATGCAGACGGGCGCGGCAGCATTTCATTTTCATCTTCCATGTCAACCCCAATCAGGCCGATTGCGTCCCGTGCCATTTCCATTGCATCCACTTCGTCTTTTCCCTGCGTATTGATGTCAAAGTCGGGCACATGTACAATAATATACTCTTTTCCTTTGCTTAATAAAATCGGATATGCCGCTCTCATAAATACCTCCTACCTATTTCCTCATGCACCGCCTAATAATTGCTTTTGCGAGTTCCTCGTCTGTTTCCGTGTGACGTGGAACAGCTTCGCGCTTTTTTCCCCTAACATAAATATCATGGTTTGAACCATGCCTTTTAAATTTCCAACCACTGCGTTCCAACATGCCAATCAAATCCTTTGTTTTCATTACATGCCCTCCACATTTGTTTATTATACGCCCTTTGTGCGTATTATGCAATATATTTTAAACATTTCCCCCTGTCCAGCCACTTGCAGACAAGAAAAACGCCCCTAAAAACTCTCAGGAGCGCTGAATTTGCTTGGTTGCGGGGACAGGATTTGAACCTGCGACCTCCGGGTTATGAGCCCGACGAGCTACCAACTGCTCTACCCCGCGACGTTATCGGCATGCACATGCCGTTCTGATTTAATTTGTATAATTGGTGCCGGAGACCGGGCTCGAACCGGTACGATCTTGAGGATCGCAGGATTTTAAGTCCTGTGCGTCTGCCAATTCCGCCACTCCGGCTGACTGGCTCCAAGGGTGGGGCTCGAACCCACAGCCTATCGGTTAACAGCCGAGTGCTCCACCATTGAGCTACCTTGGAACATCAACGTCATCTTCACGACAAGAAGTATTATACCGTACCTGAGCCAACAATGTCAACGTTTTCTTTTTTGAACGCTTTCTTTTTTATCATCCCAACTCAATCCAACCAACTACCCACCCAATCCAACTATCCCCCCTCTACCAACTACCAACTACAAACTACCAACTACCAACCCAATCCAACTATC
>WRJV01000161.1 GCA_009778415.1 Clostridiales bacterium
CGGCGAATATGAAAACGGCGGGCTTGAAAAAGTAGAAAAAGCTGTCAAAAGCATTATCGGCGGGATTGACGCCGTCGTGTTTCACGAAGGGCTCAAAGGAGCGTACAAGCAGCTCTGCCGAGACACAGGCGAGAAATACAACGTCCCAGCGCGAAAGCACAAAGCGCTTCGGTCGCCAGAAGAGTTGTTGAACAAAGCGTAAAGGAGAGTTTCCCCATGCCAGAAAAAAACGCAGACGGCCAAACAGCCGCGAACTACCCCATCGATGACAAGTTCGTATCCCTCATAGAGGATTTTAAGGGTCTCTCGTACATGCAGATATACCACTTGATGCTTGGCCGGTACAAATCTTTCCCCGCCGAGTCGCGCATCCAGTTTGAAGAGTACTGCAGCAAGCACCCGCTTTGGGGTTCGCTTTGCGACGCAGGGGACGACCATCAGGTCTTCGAAAACAGGGCGCATGCGCTGCACGAGCACTGGGTTGATTTGCTGTGGCTGTACTACCGCTTGAGCGACTACCGCTCCCGCCACATCCTGTTCGCTTTAGTCAACAACTGGTACTACTTCGATTTGAACTCGCTGAAAAATGTCCGAGAGCACCTTTACCATGAGAATTTCGACATGGACGTATTAAAATGCTGCAAAGACGAGGTCTTCGTAGATATCGGAGCATACGCAGGCGCCAGCGTCATCAAATACATCAATACGTACAAAGACTACAAAACAATATACTGCTATGAAATCTCACCTGACAATCTGTCAATGCTGAGCAAAAACTTGGCAAAATACAAAAATATAACAATCTGCCCAAAGAACGCCTCGGACAAATCCGACAGCGACGGTGCGTCAGTTGAAACAACGACTATCGACGAAGATATTGAGGAACCAGTCACTTTCATCAAAATAAGCACCATGGGCGACGAACAGAAAGCGCTTGCGGGCTGCTCAGCCCACATTAGGGGAAGCAAGCCGAAACTTGCGGTTTCTGTCCACCACAAAATTGAGAACATCTGGAGAATACCCAGGATGCTCGATGAAATCTGCCCAGGGTACAATTTTTACCTGCGCTACCACGGTACGTCCGTCTTCCCAACAGAACTGTCCTTGCTTGCGACGCACGAATAGCATTTATCTTTAGTTTTTCGTCATGGCATAGATTAAGCATCCCGCACCTTTCCGGGTATTGCCCGACACCGTTCTTCCGATATGGACGCCACTGAAACCCTGAGCCCTTTGGCAAGCGGCACGAGGAATATCCCGTCCTTTTGCAGCTTTTCCCCTATTTCGTCCGGGTTGTTGCAGGGTATCGACGCGAAAAAACCAGCATCGAAGGGGACTATCGCAAGCCCTGCGCCCTTTGCCGCGCTTTCAAAGGACTTCCCCCTTCTGAGGAGCATGTCCCGGTACCCTTTTCTCTCATCGTCGACTTTCTTCAGCAGAGCCTCGTCGGCGTAAATTCTGGAAAGGACTGTCATGGCAGACCTTGGGCAGTTTGACCAAGTGCCTCGCGCTGAAAATTCGCAGACCCTCACGAATTCGTCGGCAATGCCCTTGTTTTGCGTCAGGCACATCATCGCGCCGCTTCTCATCCCGTACAGCGTGAAGGTCTTCGAAAGGCTGTACGCTATTACCGGCAGAATGTTCTCAGGCAGTTTTTCAAGCTTGGGCAAAAAGCTTCTGCATTCTTCTGCGTCCCCGGCGAAATCTATGTATGCTGCATCAATGAGTATTGTAGCTTTTCTTTCGCCGGTGCAAACTGATTTTAAGCTTTCTATCACCTTGTCCCAGTCGCCGACTGTCAGCGAGTACCCGGTCGGGTTGTGGGCCGGAGTGTTTATTATGACGACAAGCCGACCCTGCCTGTCCATGAGTTCCCTGGCTTTTTCGCTGAATGAAGATATGTTGAACTGCCTGTTTCCGTCAAACAGCTCGTAGGTCGCTATTTTTCTGCCGATCTCCTGAGCAATCGTGCTGTACGGTGCCCAGAACCAGTCGGATGTCAAGATTTCGTCCCCGTATTTCGAAAAATTGGAAATTGTGTTTCTGATGGCGCCGGTCCCTCCCGGCGTGGCTACCACTCCTGTGAAGCAGTCCGGCTCAAAATTGCCGAAAGCAGCTTTTTTTACTGCATTTTTGAATTCAGCCGTGCCGCCAATAGGTGCGTAATCTGCGTAATCAACAGGGTCAAGGCTTTTAAGGACTTCTACGACTGACGAAAGCACGATGAGCTTCCCGCCGTCGTCGAGCAGCGAGCCGATGGTTGCGTTCACAACCGCATCCTTCCCGATTTTTGCTTCAAGCTCCTTTGCTTTCCTGTTTATCCCGAAAATTTTGTCTTCAAAAGGAATAGCTCTGCCATTTTGTTCAGCAAATATAAAATTGCTCATGTTCTTCATCCTCTCGCTCTGTAATTTTAATAATGCCGTTAAGCAGCTCCGTCATCGAAAAGCCCCGCAAGCGAGTGCCCTTCTTGCAGCAAAACAGGCATGGACAGGTGCTTCAGCTCATCGCCTGAATAGACAGGCATAGGTTCTGGCCTTGCGTTGAAATTGCCTGCGACAAGTTTTCGGAAGTCTTGCATGAACCTTGGAACCTTGTCTTGTGAATTGCTTTGTAGGCTATCGTCCGCATGGGAAAACAGCACAAGCCTAACGACCCTTTCAGCACGCTTGACGGCGAATTTCACCGCGATCCAAGCGCCCAAGGACTCGCCGACAAATACGGCGCTACCTACGTGCAGGCCTGTTACGGCTGCATCGAGCCAGTTGACATAATCGTCAGTGTTTAAAGGCAGCTGCCGTTCGTCGCTCCTGCCGGGCTCGCCTGGGATGTCGATCGCATACACTCGGTACTCCTTCGAGAGCTCCTCAATGTCCTTAATCCACATAGCTGAGTTCATGCCACTTCCGTGCAGGAGCACAACCGGAAGGTTGACCGTTTTGCCTGCGGCAACCACGAACGTGTTCCCATACGGCGTTTCAACGGAAAGCTCTTGATATGGCACCTCCAGCTTTTCAAGCATATGGTGGTATTGCTCGAAAACGGCTGCCTCGCCTTCTTCTGATTTAAATGCGTTCATTTTGTCTTTTACCTTTCTGCCTACGCTCATGCAAAATTCCATGCTGCCTCAAATCAAAACAGATGCGTGCCGCATCTTCATAATAATACACATGCATTGAAGTGTCAACACCCTCCAAATATGACTGGCAATCAGCTGCCCTCCACTAGCCGCACATAATATATCCTGCGCCCCTCCGCGATGAATTTCTCCTCGTACTCAGATGTGACCTGCGCTGCCTCAAAGGCTGAGCTGTGCAAATCAGACGTTATTTCCGATATGGCAAACAGCCCGGTGTCCTCTGCTTCCTGCACGGTAAAATCAAAGAAGGCGCCGTCGTCGGTCTTAACCTCCACAAAACCGCCAGGCCTTAAGATTTTTTTATACTGCATCAGGTAATTCCTGTGAGTCAGCCTCCTGTGGGAATGGCCTTTCTTCGGCCATGGGTCGCTGAAGTTCAGGTATATGCCCGACACCTCGGATTCAGAAAACAGCTCCCCCGGGTCTTTCACGAGTTCGCATGCAAACCTCACGTTGCCGGGTTCTGCCTGGTCCAGCTTTTGCAACGCACGGAAAACCACGCTGAGATGCCCTTCGATGCCTATGTAGTTCCTGCTTGGGTGCGCTTCTGCCTGCTTTATCAGGAAATTCCCTTTCCCCGAGCCGATTTCCAGGAAAAGATCGTTTTCATTTCCAAAAATGCTGTTCCATATGCCTGCAAGCTCCGGCGCATTGCCCACAAAACAATGCCTGTAACTTAAGATTCTTTCCTCAAGGTTCCTGACTTTCCTCTGCCGCATTTGACTGCCCTGCCTTATTCGATTACGACTACGATAGTCTCCCCGTGGACGTACCAGTCGTAAATGAACTTGGCGTGCGAAGTGTAGTTCCTCACGCATTTGTGAGACAAGGGGACAGTCCCTATGCTCCTTGAAAACTCCTGTATCCCCGGGGTTATCCGCGAGCCGTCCTCGCTGTACCTGAAAGCCACCCCTATGCCGTGTATATATGCCCCGGCTGTGAACCTGATGGCGTATGGCGCATAGCCCTCCACCTCGTCTGTGCCGTCAAAGAGATAGTAGAACCTCTCCCTCTTTTCGATGGCATAGAAGTACCCGAGAGGTGTTGGCTGATAGTACTTGCCGACTTTTCCTGTTGTGGCAAGGCTGTACGAAACAACAGTCCAACCGCCGGGGTCGCGTTTTTCAAAGGTAGCTATGTTTTGGTTGCTGCGGTCTACGACTATGGCCTTGTCAAGAGCCGTGAGGCAATCGTCGGTGCGGACGTACTTGGCAGGTATGTAGTATATCTTGTCGCTTTCAACCAAGACAACTTTGACAAAGCCTTCATCCTCCCTGATTACCCTGACGAGCGCCCCGTCAGGTATGTAGCAAAATTCCTTCTTGTCAGATATGTCTGGATACCCTGGGGCGCTTGCCGACCTGCTGCCCCCTGCCTGGTCGGTGTTCTTGCCATAGTAATACGGGGCATCCCCTTTTCGGTTCTTGTAATTGTCCACATACGTTATCCTTCCCCGCGAAAACTCCTCATCTGCCTTTTGCAGCGCCTCGACCATTTTTTCAAACCGGAAAGCCCTCGGTTCGCCGTCTGCATCGTACGTATATGGTTCCGGGACAAGGTATTTGTCGTACTTCAAGTCAAATTTGACAGTATCAGGCTGCCCAGCTTCAATAGGCGGTTCCTCGAAAAGCTGCGCTACCTCAATAGGCGGCTCTTCAATCAGTTCTTCTGCCGGAGCCTCCATTGCTTCTGCGTATTCTCTGACCTCTTCAATTACCGGCACCAGTATGGCGGCGCCGAGCAAAACCACGCACAGCGAAAGCGCGGCCAGTATCAAGCTGACATGTCTCATTTGAAAATCACCTCAAACTTTTTCAAATAGCAGAGAAGCGGGTACCCCAGTACGTAGCATGCGCAAACCTGACCTGCTGCCACCCAAGCCATGCATGCGAGCAGCGGCATCGGTATGCCGTACACAAAATACAGCATGGCCCCAATAACGACACCGTTGACTGCCACAGGCGGCATCGGCACGAGAGCCGGCTTTTCCCTGAGCTTGTAGGAAAGCCACGCCGCCAATAGGCTTGAAAGGCTGCCGCACACGAGGTCAACCACCCCGTTTGGGCTCACCGCATTGGCCACAAGGCATCCGACAAACA